>JBMYJV010000062.1:0-6636 GCA_049594755.1 Candidatus Poseidoniaceae archaeon | reverse complement strand
GCGACGTGGATTCGACTTAAGACCATGTCCGGATCAAGCCCATGTCCACGGGCCATCTGTGTAATTCGTTCTGGACGGAATGTGTCCTCAGTATCGATGTAGAAGACATCGCCATCAAAGCCACCTTCTTCGATTGGCATGGTGCAGTTGACAGCGAGTTGGTGCCCAATTTGGGTCTTCCCGGAACCGAATGCACCGTACACTTCGACGAGTGCTTGTGTTTCGAATCCTCCTCCAAGGAGGTCGTCAATCGACTGAACTTTGGACGAAAGCTTCTGAACTTCTCGACGACGATCGAGGAGAGCTACACCGGAAACGAAACCACCGATGTTCGCCATTTTCTTGGCTGCGTTGATGATTTTGCCAGCCACTGCTTCACCAAGTTCGGCTTGTTCTGCAAGGTCTGCTGGCGACATGACAGCAAGGGAGAGGAGTTCGTCAAATCCAGCTTCTCGGAGTTTTTCAGCTGTTGCTGGTCCAACTCCGGGTAGGTCCTCGATTTTGACTTCAGGAACCTCTTCATCTACGACTTCCATTGGTATCACTTCGTCTTCAGTAGGGACTTCATTCTTCTTACTTGTTGTTTTCTTCTTTGTTTTTGTGCTCATTGTATCACTCATGCCAAACCAACGGCTGAGGGTATATCAAGCGAAGAATGGGACAAATGCTCAACGAAATCTGAACGATGGCCGGTTCATCGCCGCCCGATACTGATTTTCACTTTTCATTCACTTTCAGAATTCTCTTCTTCAGATTCATTCCCTTGTTGGAATGGATTTGGAACAGTTTCTTGTTGTTCATACACAATGTCAACGACATGATTGATGTTGATTCGATCTTGTCCCTGATCGATGGATAAGGTGAGATCGTGCATGCCACTGATTGGGAAATTGAGATCGATGGACCATAGTGCATTTTCACCGTCCTGAATCTGAGCTGTTTTGGTACCCTTGCTGGCCGAGTTTGGATCAGTCAATTCCCATGTCACGCTTACGGGACTCCCTAGAGGAGTCTCTGGATTCTCAACAACAGATTCAACGATAACTTGCTTTGGATTGGAATCCTCGTTCCCTGGAGTTGTGTTGATTTCCATCGTGTCTGGATCTGCTGAATTTGCTTCGCTCCATTCAATCGAATGTTCGACTCGGAGTACAACGGTCATGTTCACAGTATTGTCGTTGATGTCCGTTGCTGCTAGGATGACAGTATACATCCCGTGAATTTGGTATTCGACGTCGATGCTTGCTGACTCAGATGCATCGATACTGATGATTGATCGACCATCGCCTGGATCGAGCGTGAAGGTCTTCAGGCCATAGTCGGATGTTGTTCGAGCAAAATCAAAACTGAAGGTAACACCAGTAAACGAGATTTGGGACCCGCCGATGAACGATTGTTGGATTGTTCCATTGGTTTCATCGTAATGCACAACCAAGTCAATGAGTTCTTTCTGGTCTGAATCGTTGTCTCCAAAACAGCCAGCGAGCATCGAGAACATCAAGAGCGTCGATAACAAGACAACCCCTGCTCGCCCGCCCATGGCACTACTTGTAGGTCATCCTTGAAGAAGACAGTGCCGAAAGGAGATGAAAAAATACCACATCGGTGGTTTCAAAGGGAAGGACTGTGGCGTTTGAATCAGCGAGGTGGGGTAGTCTGGATATCCCGTCGGGCTCATAACCCGGAGATCGATGGTTCAAATCCATCCCTCGCTACCACTCAAGAATACTGATAGTAGTCGTGTTTTGGTTGCAAGGAATCCATGGCAGATTGCAGCCGTTCATTTGCAGCCTGGATCCCATTGGCAATCTCATCGCATTCTTTGCGGATTCGTCGGGCTTGTTCTCCACACTCTGTATGTCCATGTGAACATGTTTCGAGAGTGGCCAACACTGGGTCAATTTGACTTCCCGGTGCATGTTCTGGTTTCAGATGGTACGCTCCATTGTCCAAGATAACAGGGCCTGCGGCTTGCACTGCGTTTGCGAGTGTCTTGCAGAGTTTGGTCTTCCCTCCATCGACTTGACAGGCTGCAACGAGGGCAGCGATGTTCCCTTGCGTCTCCTTATGTGCTCTCAAATAGAATTTCTTCGCCTTGGACGCTTTTCCGGCTTTCGCAAACACGCTTCCAATGGTACGATAGTCCTGCTCAATTGGCGTCAGCTTGGAAAGGAGTGTTGGTGCCGTTTGCGTGAGGATTTTTTCCAATTTCTTTCGTTCGCGAAGGAGAACAGACGTTGCTTGAATGGCCAGTTTGCTCTTGCTGCGTATCGATAGGACTTCTGCCAAAATTCGAACGCCTTTGACGAGCAAGGTTTGTGTTGCTCCATCTCGCTGTTTGTTGGCGAGCAACATGGACGTGAATTCACTCGCCATGACCTCGACCATTTCATATCGCTCTTCTTCGAAGTATCGAATCATCTGAGCGAGCGTCTGATTCGGATCGGACATACCAAACATGAAAATACCTCATTGTCCATGGTTTGCTGCCGTCAAAGTCGTTGTTTCAATAACACCAGATAGGGTCCGAACGTTTCGCAAGACCAGATCCGACAATTGTGAAAAATCTCCGACGACCACCTTGCAATACACATCGTATTCACCAAACAGCACCATGGCCTCTTCGATTTCAGACATCTCGTTGAGTTTGTTGACAACGTCTTGCTCTCGGCCGGGCTCCGTCGTGAGTAGGACAAGAGCGATTGCGGCCATAATTGACCATTCCAAACCTCATGTTTAATTCTTCACGTCGTTTGGTTGCTCTCATGAGCAAGCAGCCTCGCGTCATTGCCCTCACTGGTTCGCCAGGAACTGGAAAATCGACGCTCGCCTCACGCTTACAAAAGGAAGGTTTGACGATCATCACACTCGAAGAAGCAGCGGAAAGTGTTGACGCACTTTCACAATTTGAGGCGTTACGCGAGGTCGAACTCTCGAAACTTGCCGAATGGAAATGGGAGGGCGACAGTCACTGTCTGATTGATGGTCATCTTTCCCATCACTGCCCGATCGATGCCGTAATTGTACTACGTTGCAACCCACTGGAGCTGCGAAACCGGCTTGAACAACGAACGGGTTACGGGCCAAATAAGATTGAATCGAACGTAGAATGGGAACTCATTTCCGGCGTGTGGGCTGATCTCATAGCATTGCATCCACGTGCGAATGTGATTGAAATTGATACGACTGAAGATGATGTATCAGTTGAATCTGTCCTTGATTTTATTTTGAACGACGAGCCTTCGACTTCCGTCGAAGAATTCATCTCGGATTCAATTGACTGGATTGCAACCGGAATTGGTGCCGAAAGCATATGACCTTTCTTCGCTAGGTTGCATCGATTGAGATGGCACTTGAACAACTCAGAAAACGGTGGGAAGCCGTTGCCTCACCTCTTGTTTCCGGATTAGGCAAGACCAATCCTGCCGTATTGACGTGGCTCGCGCTTCCCGTTGGAATTGCTGCGAGTGCGCTTGTTTTCCTTGCTCCAAAAAGCGATACAGGAGCATTCATGCTCATCGGCTCGGCCTCGCTGATTGCGTTTTCGATGATTCTCGATGGCCTTGATGGGCAACTCGCTCGGCAAACAGGTCAAGTGTCTCGATGGGGCGATTATCTCGATCACACGCTCGATCGTCTCCTTGATGCGATGTGGGTTATCGCCATCGCCTCAAGTCCAGCTTGGGTCGATGATCCTGCGATGGGCTGGGCAGCAGCATGGTTCACCATCCTAGGCTCCTACATGGGGACGCAAGCCCAAGCCGTCAGTGGTGGTCGAAATTATCGAGGATTCTCACGAGCAGATCGAACGATCTTGACAATTGCTGCGCTTGCATTGACAGGCATCTTTTGGCTTGTTGGAGTTCAAGATTATTCAGCAGCTTTCGCCCCATTTGAGCATCTTGAACTGAATCCGCTTACCGCCGTTGTGATTCTTTCCGGTCTCGGTGGAATCTACACGTTTTGTGTTCGATTTTCGCAAGCGAGAAAAGAAATCATTGCGCTCGACAAGGAGCAACCTCTACCTCAACCAAATCACGATGAATCGGAGTAAATCTCTGACAAACAAATACGTCGGTTGTTCACGTTATTTATCGGCATACTCTTAACGGGCGGCGGCGACGTATTGTGTGATGGGTGCGAACGCGCTGAACCGTAGTCTCCAACCGAAGGCCGTCATCATGGTCTTGCTCATGATGTTGATGCTTGTTCCACTAACACCCGTTTCCACTGCTGCGGATACGAATCCGGACAACCTGCAAGCACAGCACATTGCTGCAACGTTCGATCCTGTTTCAGAGACAACAACTGTGACATGGCAAAACATCGACACGTACAATGGAAACGTCCCTTACTATCATTCCGCGACCTACATCGTACATCGTCACACAGAACCGATCACACAATCGAACATCGATGTTGCGCAAACGATTGACTCCGTTGCTGCTTGCGAAGCAAACGTCTACGTTCAGTACGCTTGGTGTCTCAGTTCTGCCGGAGGGAACGGAGGACAGCATCCGGGACACAGCGTTTCTTATCTTGTCGATGCTGGTACCAATGGCACGTTTTACTACGCAGTCACCATCGAATGGGATGACCAAGGAACCACCGTCTCTTACGAGGAACTCGACCCGGACGTTTCGACACTTACCATCGGTGTTGAAGAAATCACATCTCCAATCGAAACACCGTTGTACTTCCAAGCCTCTTATTCGCTCGCTGACAGTGAAACAACACTGACTTGGATCAACTACCACTCGCCACTCTTACCGAACACAGAACCTGCACTCGAGAACACAAGCATCTTGATTTGGCGCTCCACGACACAGATTTCTCGTAGCAATGGTGGCCAAGTGTACCAGCAACTGACACCAATTGCAAACCTGTCTTCGGATCAGGAATCGTACGTTCACACCGTTCCTCCAAACACGAACGAGGAAGCATACTACGCCATTACCTACTACATTCCAAACAAAACAGGTCCAGGAGAAGATTTCATCGATTTGCGCTTCCTTTCAGGCAATGCATTGACACAACCAATCCTCGAGGACAACCGTCCACCGAGCCATGTAACCGTTTTCTCCGTGAGTACGAGTTCCGAAGATGATGGAACTGGTGAAACAGAATTGACATGGTTTGGCGTTCCTGGCGAATCCGGTGAACGATACGACTTGTATGTCTCTGGTGTTGCTTTCACGTCCATCTATGATACGGGTGTGACCTTCCTTGCTTCGCTGTATGAAGACCAAGCTCTTGAGGATTCAAACAGTCCTTACCAATACACTCGAGAGTTGCCCATCGGCACCCTTGGTATGGCATACTATTGCGTTGTAACCGTTGATGCCATTGGACTCTTCAACAATGAAACAAGCGGTGGCTCATGCGACTCTATCGAAGAAGATGCCTTCAGCAATTGGCAAAAAGAGCCAACAAACGTGTATGCTGAATTCATTGGCGATCGTACTGTTCGTGTGACTTGGACCGACCAACTCGGTGTCGAGGGTGAGCGATACCACATTTACACGTCCAACGGCGTGCCAACCAACCCTCAACAATTTGCCACGCAAACGACGTACCACGGGTTTGTGAACGACAACACGCAAGTGTTCGATATCGTGATGGGGCCAGACATTATCTCGGAAACAGGTGCTGTCCTCAATTGGTACGTGTATGTCACAAGTGAGGCACAATACGTTCATGCAAATGGGTCGTATGAGTACATTGGTCTCGACCAGAATTACTTTGGCCCTGTCGAGATTGATATCACTCCACCAACATGGCCACAGATATCCATTTCTGAAAGCCGTGGAGATCTCGGCTTCGTTGCCATGGAGTGGGGGAACCTACAGGAACTGAGTGAGTCGTACCAGATTTGGCGACACAGTGGCGACCCATTTGCGGAATCATCGAGCAGCAGCAGCGATGAAGATGGTTGGGAGTTGGCAATGGATGACATCGATGTAGGTTTGCAAAACTCCGCTACGATTATTCGAAATGTACCGATTACGGCTGGCTCAGAACAGGACGCTTGGTACGCTGTAACAGTCTGCGATCAATTCAATAATTGCAACAACGAAATCTTGGAAGGATTGAATGCAAATCTCCTTCGAGAAGATGCTCGACCTCCGATGGTTGATATGGAATTGGTCAACGAAGAAGGTGTTCCTTACACAAGTCCATCGCTTGTCCCTGGTTTGTACACGGTCAAGATTGAAGTGAGTGAATATCTCAAGACGACGCCAACCATTGAAGTCTTCTCAGAGGATGGATACAATGAAACAGCTGGCGGAGTGGTCATGACACAGACAGCAGACAATTCCCTTAACCCAGACAAGGGACCAGAGTACAGTTTCGAGTTCAGAATTTCAGGTAATGAGAAAGCGAGCGATTTGACCATTCGGATGACGCTTGTTGATTTGGCAGACAACGAAGGTATCATTACCAACACATCGTACAAGATTGATGCTCAATCGCCAACCGTTGCTGTCTACGCTCCATCACCGTCCTCTGAAGGCTCGAAATACCTTTACGGGAACAAAATCAACCTGATGTTTGCTGCAGAAGACGATGTACAAATCGGTAGCCTGCAATACCGTTTCACCTTCAACTACGGAGGTTTGACGGGATCAACGAGCA
>JBMYJV010000061.1:0-6813 GCA_049594755.1 Candidatus Poseidoniaceae archaeon | reverse complement strand
CATTGGTGGACATGGCGGCATGAAAACAAGTCCTTGCACAAAGGTGACTTCGCTGATGGTGTCGTTCTCGTTCATCAGTACGACGAAGGTCGCTCGACAGCAACTGTTGAACAATGTCTACCGAGAAATAAATCGGGCGAGATTGAGCCTACGGGAGAAATGCGAACAGTCCGATTTGATGGTCGGGGCAAAGAATCTCTTGAAGCACTTCTCGATGCGGGTCATCAAGGCCCCCTGTTCTTAGGAAGTGCAATGATGAACCGAGATGTCTGGCGAGTTGGACCGTGGTGCGACGTTTTACCGTGGGCTCCTATTCCTGATTCAGGTAGGCCTTGATTTCATTGACAGCGCCAGCATCTTCGATTCCATTGGGCGACAACAACCATTGCAGATAGCGTGGATCGAGTGAATTCAATTCCTCAAGGTGGCGACCGCGATGTCTTCCAACAGCGAGGACCATGTGTGCACCGTCACGACGAACCATGCCGTTTGGATCAACAAGTTCCAAGTCATCAAGTTGGGGCCCCAAGTCCGACTGAACCTTTGCAGTCGAGCCGGTTGCACACCATTGTTCAACTTCCTCCAAGGATTTCCGAAAATAGCTCGGGTGATCAAGAGCGAGTTTCCAAAGCAACAACAACGAGGCTGCGGCATCAGCCGAAGCGGTGTGCGCGTTCTCAAGCGAGATCCCGTGTCGATTGCATTGTGCACCAAGCCGATGAGGACGTGGTAGTTTCAATCGACGAACCATTTCCAACGTATCGAGAACGGCTTTGGGTTCCGGAGGCAATGCACCGATTCGAAGATACTCGTTTCGTAGCATTGGAAGGTCGAATTGGCGTACGTTGTGGCCAATAAGAACGCACCCGTCAATCAACTCGGATACACGATCAGCAATTTCTGCAAAATCAGGTTGACCTCGCACGTCAGTATCCGAAATACCGTGGATGCGTTGAGATTCGTAGGGAATCGACCGTCTTGGATTGACCAATTGGTCATACGAAATCTCCGTACCATCGCTGTTTGAACCGATCAATGCCAACTGTACAATCCGATCTCTGGATGTGCTTACACCCGTCGTTTCCAAATCGAAAGCGAGGACACGTTCGCCTTCGAGGAGTTCCATATACGAATGGAGTCACCTGCAATTCAAGAACTATCGCTTGAACCATGCTGTCACTAATGAACGCGACATTGGGATTAAAGAGTGGCCGCCATTACAAAGGAGCATGGGTTTCTTCAAACGCTTTTTTGGAAAGAAAAGGGATGAATCATCCGATGAAGCCAACAACGCTGCAGAACAGAAGATGCAATCTCAGTTGAAAGCCCAATATCATCGAGACATTGATGAAGATGTATCCTCTCTGGAATCCATTCTCGATGACAATGAAGATCAGCCAGAGGACCCGGTCGTTCTCCCTGCCCCCGACTACGATGAACCAGACGTGACAGTGGATGATGTCCTTGTCGAATCTGAGATGGAAAGTTTCAGTGAGAAGAATACGGTCGAGCATGCATCGGTTGAAGATATTGGAAATCATCTCGAATCAGCAACGGTTGTGGGGGATGTTTCATCCGAGGTTTCGTTTGAATAATTCAGGTTTGAATTCATGGAAAAATGTCCAGAACAACAACATGGTTAGATATAGGACTTGAACAAGGAAGGAATATGCAAGGGAAATCCATGCCACTTCGTGGTTTGTTTCTCATTGCGATGATGGTATCGATTTCTTTCGCAGGTTGCCTCGGGGCGCTTGACACAACCGTTCAACCTCGAGCCTCACTTGAGGCCTATCCACTCCTGATCCAAGAAGGAGAAATGGTCACGTTTGATGCTCGAGATTCCGATGCAATTGAAGGCATCATCACCGCCTACCGATGGGATTTCGGAGATGGTGAAAAATCCGAAACCGTTACTGGCTTTACCTCGCACATCTATGACGTATTTGGTGCATACACGGTTTCACTTGAGGTCGAAAACGACCAAGGAGGGATTGATGAAGCCATTACCATCGTCATCGTTAACGGTGTACCGACAATTGATTTGTCATTCCCTGAGAATCCACGAGCCGGTGATGCTGTTCTCCTCGATGCATCGGCGTCAACCGATCCAGAGTCTGCAGAACTTGCTTTCAGTTGGGATTTGGATTGGGGCGTTGATTCAGACGGCGACGGCGATGGTCGAAACGATGTTGACTCTACGGAGGCACAAACCCTCCTCCCAACCAATACAAGTGGTATCTATGTCGGCTCACTGACCGTCGATGATGGACAAGGAGGCGTCGTTACTGAAGTCTTTGAAGTCAATGTGAGTGCGCGACAATTCAACATCGAATGGAAAGAGAAAGTCATTCAAGAATCTTGGTCCGAATACTTGGACGAAGGAGAGGAGTGGACAGAAGAAATCCTTCCAGGCCAACAAGGCCGTATTCTATCATTTGAAGCCGTTCTTGAGCTTGAAAACGATGTGATACAACCGTACGATAACTTCTCGCTCATCATTTCCATTCCGGGCGATGGATTCAAGGAAGAAGCCGAAACTGAGGGCGGTAACATCACTCAGTCTGAAAACGCCAAGGCAACCATTACAGCGAACGACTTGAATTCTCGAGGTCTTGACGAGGTTCTTGAAGCCGACTCGGAAGAAATGGTCATGCAAATGCTTCTCGAGCGGCCAGGACAGGACTTCGGTCAAAGCCCATGGGCATTGTTTGTCCGAGCGTTGCAAACAAATCCAGATTCGACCATTGACATTCTACCTGACCCTGACCCAGGCAACGACTGGACGCTGACGTTGCGTATTGTTGTTCATGAACCTGTGATTACGGAAATCGCATTTGAGTAGAATTCAACGAAAAGGGTTTGAATGGTCGATGGTTGGGAGGATTGAGTGGCATGGTTGAATCCGTTGAAATCAGTCGAGTCAATATCCGAGACACCCTCTCTCTTGACCTTTCAGTTTGGATGAATCATCCAGATGACATGGACTTCCGGCCATCGCTTTCATGCAAGGATAAGATGTTCACCATTTCCTCAATCACATCTGGAGAAGCGCTTGCAAGTGTGGAACTGGATGATGAACAAATGCAGGCACTTGAAGCGTCACTTACCGCTGAACTTCGCGTTAAGTTCCAAGTGCATGGCATGCATGGTCGCTTGAACAAAATCGCTCCAATCATTGCGGACGGGAAAGCCAAGAAACTGGCTACGGCCAATTGGAAGACCGTACAACCGGTCACAATGGAATAGGGAATTCCCCCATTTGTTTGATAAGCGTAAACGCAAACATTTGCGTTTATGGCTCCAAGAAGACTGGGCAAAGGCTCCCAGAAAAAGGCACGCTTTGAACGACTGAAAGAAGAAATAATGCGGTTTGTGACAGCAAATCCAGGGTGTTCAGCCCAATCGATTGTTGCGAATTTATCCCACGATCGAACGATGCGAAACCATGGACTGACTCCTCGAAAAGTTGGTTTCTTTATTCCAAGACATCTTGCAGATCGATTGACATGGTGGCAAGATCACCGCGCAGGTCGCAGGGTGTATGGCTGTCTTGAAGTTGAGGAAACCGATTGATGAATCTCGCAATGCAGGTCCGTAGTTTAAAGCCTAGAGGAATCTGTTGCAGTCATGAACTACGACGCAATGACGTTGCTGGATTTGAAGAAACTGTGCAAAGAACGGGGCTTGAAAGTCGGCGGAAGAAAAGATGAGGTCGTTATTCGACTGATGGAGTACGATGAAGCTCTATCCGGGGGCGTCGCTCCTGCAGCAACAGCAATTCCTCAGGTCATTCCAATGCATACTGCAGGTGGAATGGCTGTTACTCCTCAAGGAACACAATTCGTTATTGTCGGAAACAACAGCAATTCAGGTCTCGCTTCTACGATGGGTACATTCATCCTCATCTACGGTATTTTCAGAATTGGCGTGGTCTTTTTCTTGGGAATGTTTTGGGATGACTTCATGAATGAATATGTGATCGAATCCATCTTGGCTTTCCTTATAGGAACAAGTTACGTTTTTGGTGGAATGATGATCCTTGCTGGATATCGCAATGGTGTCTATCTCGTGCTCGGAACGTTGGTCTTTTCTGGATTGTTATCGTTCGTATACAACGATGAGTGGAGCCCACTCTCGATTGGATTGGACGGTTTTACCGCCCCAGCATACACCTTTTTCTGCTCAGCATTCTGTATGATTCTTACAGCTCTACCGCTTTTGGTTGCTCCATCAGAACTCAAGGATGGATGGCCAGAAGGTATTCAGCGAATGATCGACAATACATCCAAGTCCTCGAAGGATTCAGGAAAGAAGAAACTCAGTTGCTCCAACTGCAAACAATCACTCCGAGTTCCAGCAGGATTCTCCGGAAAGGTCCGATGTCCAAGCTGTGAATCTGTGATTGAAGTTTGAGCAATCACTCAGTTGCAGCTGCTTCTTTTGCTTCGCGCTTCTTGCGGTTCTGGCGCTTCTTGTACCAGGGGTAGATGGGCCATTTTGCCAACCCTGTCCACATGACGAAGAAAATGAAGTAAATGGATACGAATTCATCAACTTCTGCTGACCAAAGAGTGGTTACACCAAACATGCCTTGGTGGTAATAGGCGATTCGTGCGTGGTACACGACCAAAAGCAGTCCAAGTGATAGGTGAACATAGCGCCAAATTTTGTTCCAGTTTCTTGCCATTATCAAAAGGAATTCACAATCGAGTATTTTTGTATTCGCCCAGCAAATACCATAGCGAATCAATTTGTAATCCGATTGAATCATTCGGGAACGTGTCTCGCCATCTCCCGTCTTGTCTCTTCAGGATCGATGAACATAGCCCCCAGAATGACAACCGTTTCAAGCAATGCTGCGATGTAAAACAGGGTAGCGTAATCAAACCTCTCAGCGAGTGGTGCCGTTAATTGATAGCCAATGATGGCGGAGAGATTCATCATCGCCATGTATCCTGTAAATTGCGTACCTCCAACTTCGGTCCATGTAATACGCATCATGAGCGAATAGATGTTGATGGAGACCATGGCCCAAACAAAGGTCTGCAAACTCCACACAGTCATCATGAACAATCCATTGCTCCACAACGATTCGTTCATGCCCCAAAACGTTGTGATAAGAGCCGTTGAGAAAGCAGCGTAGATGATAATGGCCTTGCCACCAAACTGCTTTCCTAACTGACCTCCAACCATGTAACCAAGCATGGTGACAATGAGAATCACGCCACCTTTTGTAGCATTGAATTGCTCTTCGGTCCAGCCGAGTTCACGAACGAACAAGAGCGGCAAGATTGGAATCAAAAAGTACGACAGGGAAATAATGAGGCTGAGCAGAACGCCAAGTTGAGCGGATCGGAATGAAAATGCAATCTTGATGTTGTTGAAAATCTCCTTGAAATTCTTCTGTTCAATGGTTTGTTCTTCAACATCCGACTTGGTTGATTCACTCCACGGATACAGCTTCTCACCAGGCCGTTCGGTCATGAACAGCGGCACGAGCATGATGACGACAAGGATAGGAATTTGGAGAACAATTGCTCCTTTGATGCCAACGAATCCGATGATGGTACCAAGACCTGCTCCACCAATGATTCCACCAACGGCCTTTGACGTGAACATGTAACTGTTGACCTTTTCAAATTCATGCGGTTCCAAAACATCAACTGCAAGCGCATCGGTACTAACGTCTTGCAATGCTGTGAAAATGTTGTACACCAGAAACATCACACCGACAACGGTAACGTTGGAGGACATGTTAGGAATGAGCAGCATCGAGCTCAGAACAACAATCATTCCACTTTGGGCGATTAAGATCCAAGGCCTTCGCTTGCCCATTTCTGGGAACTGGAAGCGATCAATGATTGGCCCCCAAAGGAACTTGACCGACCATGGTAACGTACCGAGCGTAAGCAGGAAGGCTAACTGTCCTGCTGCAACGCCTTCAACCGCAAGATATGTCACGAAGGTCACGGTGATGAATCCCCATGGAATCCCTTGTGCGACATACAATGCACAAAGAGTCAACACTCTTGCTCGATAACTTTCTACCAACGTCTTGCCTTCGGAGGAGGAGGTTTTCATTTCCACATGGGGTTCTTCTTCAAGGATGACGCCGAGGTGATAACGTTCTTTCCGCGAGACGAGATAACCAACCAAGAGGAACATTCCAACAAACCATGGAACAAACAAAACGATTGATACAGTACCATCTCCAACGGATAATGCAGAGACATCACTACCTCCTTCAATTGCAACATCGAGAACGAGCAGACTGATCGAACTCGAAACTTGTTCACCGTTGTCCGTATGGGTGCAGAAGTTACCATTGAAGGCATCAGCATCGACCATGATTGTGATGTCGTAGGCACCATATGCATCCATCCCGAAATCGATTTGGCGCATGATTTCATCATCACTCATTCCCGAGATGTTTTCCATTTCGAGCAAGGATTGGTTGTGCCATGTCAAATTGACTACATGCGATCCTGGATTGACATCGTTCTGTGTGAGCGTCCAATCGGTTTTGCTCAATGTTCCGTAGATGATATCCTCGACGTTGTCTTCGAGACCTGTACACAATCCGGCATTGGGCGATTCGTCTTCGTTTGGATAATCCAGCAACATCGAAATACCAACGATGATGCCTCCAGCATTTTGAATATCCTCCTCGACAAGATTGGAAGAAAGCTGCCAAGAAACCGCTTCTTCATCGGAATAGTACTCTGATTTGGTTTCCAATGGAATTTCTGTCCACTCGACATCGAGCGTCCGTGTCGATGCAGTCGTATTGGATTCGTTTTCTCCCAAGCA
>JBMYJV010000060.1:0-6885 GCA_049594755.1 Candidatus Poseidoniaceae archaeon | reverse complement strand
CGCTGCTTGATGGTGTCAAAGAGAACAGTCCACCAGTCTGCATTTTCTCCGAGGTTCCGTGCATCGAGAACCGTTGTTCCAGCTTCGTGCATTTTCGAGCATATTTCAGAGGTAGGTGTGGTCGAAGTTGTCTCGAGAGTAGTGCCTGAGGGCGTATGCAGCGTTGCACCATCCGAAAGGATAGATTGAGGCACGACCAAGTTGGTCCCAACAACTCCGAGTGGAGCTTCAGCAACGAATTCCATGTTTCGCAATGGTGCACCTGCACGATATGCGAGGTCCATTCCGAGCGATGTTGATCCATTTGTGAACGCACCCTCAAACCCTCCATCTGCGATGATGAGTGCCTTGCATTGTATGGAGAGGAGGCGCCCGTTCAACATGTCAATAGCAATCAATCCATTGACGGAGTAGTCGGTATGAATCAATTCCAAAGCAACCTGATCGCCTCGGCGTGTTACACCATGCTTCATGCATTGTTCTTCAAGAACTTGTTGAATTTCACGAGTTGTTGCATCTCCAGCATTGATGAGGCGAGGTTTGGAATGACCAGAAGCGTGGTGTCCTTTGACAATCCCTTTCGCGTCCCGTCGGAAATTGACACCTCTTCGCTCAAGAAGATCAACGATCCGCAGAGCCTTGGTCGTTTGTTCAGCGACGATATCTTGATCGCAAAGGAACGAACCCATCTTGATTGTATCTTCTCGATGACCGCGATTGCTTTCCTCTTGAATGTGGCATGCGATGCCATCCATGGCATCCAAACCGGCATCGCCGAGACCGGTAGAACTCATCATGAGGACGCTTGCTCCATCTTTCGATGCTTGTGCAGCAGCAGACAATGCTGCAGGACCGTCTCCCAGAATCACGACATCCCATGCTTCCATTCCACTACCCCGGTGTTCATTGCGAGGTAAACCCCCGCCATAAGCAAAGCGCTTGTTCCCCTAGGTAAATCAACTCGTTGAGGCAGGTACATCGAGTTCAGAGAATCGACGGATGCGTAGTAATTGACGGATTCGCTCAATGCGTTGCCGGCTTTCTTTTGGCAATACATTCGTTCGAACAATTCGAGATCCAAGAACGACTCCATCGTCATCACGAAGCGTCACTTGAACTTGTGCCGCTCCCTTGAAGCTGCGATCCCAAGCAACATTAATCCAGAGAACGACGGTTCGCTCGAGGTATCGTGGAAGCCAACTCAAAACATCGTCTTCCGAAGCATGCGTAAGCTCGATGGCTTTCGTTGGAGGAGGGCATGGAGCCAATTCGAATCGATGGTCAATGGACTGCGGCTCTCCTCCAGGAACTTGAACTTCAACACGAACGTGCGTAGCATCAAACGTCTGGTTGTTCAGAGCGATAAAGAGGCTGCCTGACCCATCATAACACGTTGAATCGAGTGAGATATCCATTCTCCATGGGGACAGTAAAATCTCAGGTGCTCCTGAAAGGAAATCGTTCTGTAATCGTTCAAACAATCGGAATGCTCCGGGCTGCCATGCTCTTGCATGTTCTAGGGCACGTTGAAGTGTGCGCCAATTGAAAAATTGGTCCTCGGAGAGAAGCGTTCGGTCAATAGCATCCGGCGACATGAAGTCGCGCAATGAGTCAAGAACAATCTCCTCGCTGATGATCGAATGAGCATTGAGGTGCAAGAGGAACAGCAGGCGTTCTCTTGCCTGTATTGGGTCGGTCCCGGGAAGAATAGCATCATGGAAACGAGCCTCCCACTCAGCCCATTCGATTTGTGAATCCGGATCGAGATGCGACTGAAGCAATTGGCCCAATGGAGAGCCCAATTGTGTTGGATGGTGTGTTGGCGCATAATGTATCAGCAACGGCATCGAATCCGCTTGAAGGCGAATGTAGTAGGTCGTCAAAATAGAATGAATGCTCAACCCTATTCCCGCAGTGATCGATGCGAGTAGCAACAGATTCCAGGCGACTGATCGAGGCGTTATGAGCATCGAGAGACACAGCAATGTTAGCGATGTGGTTGCAAGGAAGGCACTGATGTTGTTTTGTCGGCGCCCATCTCGAAGCCCTTCAAGAACCCGGTCCATACCTGGTTGCGCGCGGAGCGTATGCCGCTTTCCATCACCAAATCCCCCCTGTTCACGAAGAGAAATCTTCGCTTCTACTGCGGACCATGTCGCTTCGCTTCCTGCGATTGGAGGGACGAATGCTGCAAGAACCGGAATCAGCCAAATAGTGAGGATGAACAACGGAGAAGTGTATGGTAAGATGGTAGGATCGATAACGAGCAACACTGCAGTCGTAGCAATACCAAATCCGACGACGTTGCGAAACGCAAGGAAGAACGAATTGTTGGCGATTTGTCCGCTTTTCATTCGGAAACGTTCACTCTTGGCCCAAGCCTCACGTGTACGTTCGAGAGGGTCCTCGTTCCGAGCAAAGCCGTGGCCGTATGGATCTGGCAAGGACTTGATGGTTCGCCGGGTACGAGCAACGATGGATTCTTCCTCTGGCTCCATCTGACTCAGTCCTCTGTACGAACAGCCCACATATGTCTTCTTCGCTGCATCCTCAGTGAATTAATCCGATTTGGCGGGCGTGGCAGGATTCGAACCCGCGATCTTCGGCTTAGGAGGCCGACGCATTATCCAGCTGTGCTACACGCCCAGCGTTGCCAAAACGCTCCCTATCATGGAGATTACTGTTGCTGAATTGCAGCAAAGTCATGCAACATTTGCTCGATTTGAATACGTCCCTGCGAAGAGCGTCGGAGGCGTACATCGCAGTCCGATAACGCAGTAAGAGCGAGTGTCAATTGATTCTCTGGAAGATTGAGGCGCCCTCCGGTGAGAACTTGATGCGCTTGTTCAACAACATCCTCGGCTTCCAAACTCTGTTGCGAAATGATCTCATCGTAGATTCCCAAAGCGCCCTTGAGTTTTCTTGTGTTCTTGTAACCGTCTTTCTCCCAACGCCATTCGACAACTTGGCCTCGCAATGCAGCTTCTATCATTCGTTGTACTTCATTGGTCGAGATCATTGTAAGAAGACGGTGAAGATTACCTCGTTCATCAAGAAGATCTCGAAGTGCGAGAACTTCTGTAGTGAAAATGGCTTTTCGAAGATTTCCGTTTGAAATGTGAGCAATGTCGCCAAGTATACCACGAACCGGTTCAACGCCTACAGTAGCACACAATTCGGCGAGTTTCGACTCAATTTGCTTGCGTGGGACCCCCGTAAGCCGGATGTGTTGTGTCCGACTACGAAGGGCATCAATCAGTCGAGAAGGGGTTTGGGCTGTGAAAATAAATCGCGATGTTTGGCTTGTTGCCTCCATCATACGGCGCAGGAGTGGTTGACGCTTGTGCCCGAGATAGTCAGCATCTTCAATGACGATGATGCGAGAAATATGGACGTCGTTTTGACTCCCACGTTGAGACTCGTGGCCTGCTGGAGCAACGTCGTCCGCAGATACCTGCGAAAATGTTGAGTCAAACGCATCGAGAGAGGTTCTGCTCGCAAGTGTATCGCTTGAATCCTTTCCACCGGGTCGTAAGAACGACTCAAAGGCAGCCATTGCACCAGCAGATTTTGCAAGATCCTTGGCTTGCAGAACGTGGGTTGTTGAACGCCACGAAGGGCCGAGAACCTGTCGAACAATGAGGCGCCATGCAGCGGTCTTTCCAGATCCGGGGGGGCCAGAAAGAAGTAGGTGAGGCGGATTGGCTTGGAGCGCTACACGCTCAATGGTCTCGATGGTTGATTCCTCAAGTGCAAGGTCTGAAAAGCGGCGAGGAGGGTGGGTCTCGAGCCAACTCGCCATGCGCATCAATCAACGACAAAGGTCTTTGACCATTTGTGTGAATTCACTCTGCCTTGAGTGTCTTCTTCTTTCGGTCTCCACTGCTTCTGCGGAGCTTCATGAAGATCTTGCAACCGCAATGGCTACAGTGAATTCCGTTTCGCTCTCGGTCAAAGCTTTCGATGGTGCCACAAAGCGCACACTTGTAGTCAACAAGTTCCGACATAGCCCAACCGACCTGCCCATTGGTTTTGAACCTGTCCGTCGAGAAATCAATCTCAGAGGCCGCCGACAAGTGGTCGCGTCATGCGAATCTCAGTCGCCTGTGCAAGGTCCGTCTCTGCGATGGCACTTGCAGCAACCATTTGGCCGTCGACGAAAACCCAATTGTTAGCTTCCTTTGCACTGGTTGCAATTTCTTCCTTGGTCATTTCGCAAACCGTGTGGCCGGACGCGTCTGTAATCTGAACCGTGAACGTTTCAGATCCGCCAACGATGGACGGCACCAATCGCAAGACGTTGTCTTGGCTAAGTTCGGTGTTTTCGATGGTAGCGGCATCAACCATTTGGCCATCAACAAAGAGCCAGTTGCTCTCAGTGTTTGTCAACACGGTGGTGAGTTCTTGCTTGGTCATGGTCATGGCTTGGTCGCCCTTCTCGCTTGCAACAAAAACAGTGAAGGTTTCAGCTCCTCCGACCATACCTGGGTTGATTCGAATCTCGGTAGAATCGTTCAACTCGATGTTTTCGAGTTCTTCGACGCTCACCATTTGTGAATCGACAAAGACCCATGTGTTTTCGTTTGCAGAAACCATCTCAACGATGTTCTCTCGGGTCATGAGCTCTTGCTCATGGCCACTTTTTCGTGCTACGTGAACTGTGAATTTCTTATCCGACATTGTTGTTCCTCGCAGACTCTGAAATTCTAGAGTATATGAACGCGCGGAAATTCGGCATGTTCAAGGATGTTCTCGGAACAAAGAACCTCATGGGCGAAGATGCACCTCTTGTCATCGATGTTGTGGACAACGGTGGTCAATGGACACATCGTGAATGGAGGATGTTGAAGTATCTTAAAGTCGACACTCAAATCATTCCAAACGATACACCTGTTGATCAACTCCGAGAATTGGATGGACTCATCCTCTCCGGAGGTGCTGCACGGATAGGTCTCTCCGGTGAATTAGGAAACTGTGCTGAATTTTTGAAACTTGAAATTCCAATTCTCGGTATCTGTGCAGGCCACCAGTTCATGGCTCGATTCTATGGCGGCGATGCTCGTGAATCACCAATCCCGGAATTTGGCGCTATGGAAATTCAACTTCACGATGGTGGTGGCAAAATCTTCGCTGGAACATCAGAAACTCAGACCGTATGGGAATCTCACAACGATGAAGTCCATGTTGTACCTGATGGATTCTTTGTTACCGCAAGCAGTCCATCTTGTGAAGTTCAAGGAATGGAAAACAATGCTGGAGATCGTTTCGGTTTGCAATTCCATCCTGAAGTCAACGATTCAGAGTTCGGTAAGGAGATGTTCGAAAACTTCGTCGAAGTTTGCCGAAATGCACGAGATGCCTAAATTTTGAGATTGGCCTGTCGAGCAAGCAGAAGGACTTGCATGGAATGCTCAAGCATAGCAGCGTTGGCCATGGCTTGGTCAAGATTGGCTCCAACAGCGTAGGCCCCATGACCTCGAACTACAACACACCGCATGCCGCCTTGTTGCAATGCTTCTGCGACTTGACGAAGGAATTCATCTGGAGCATCATCGTCAGAATCGACAATGACAACCTTGCCAATGTGTTCCTTACCGAGAACATCGATTGGTTGGACAAGAATGAGGTCTTTCTCACAACTTGCTGCGGTTGTATAGGGCCCCTGCATGTGGATGCAAGCTGCCGGACCACCAGTCGCGAGTGCTGCAACGGAAGCAAGGAGAACTTCGTGAACCTTCCATTCACCAATGGCGCCACGGGGGGGATTTCCTCCAAGTGGCCCTCCGACGATACCGCGTTCGTCCAAACGAGCGAGCATGGTTGAATGGCGGGTGCTGATCATCAAACCTGGCTCATCCGGGTGGAGCATGGAAATGGCACCCATTGTTCCTTTGACCAGTCCTTCCCGACTGAGTTGACGACCCAATCGAGCGAAGTCGGCTACGATGTGTGGGGGAATGACAATGTTGTCAAGAACAACCGGTGGCATCGGGGTTTCTTCAATTTCCTCAATCACTTCGGCTGCTCCGACGAGGCTTCCTCGCAGACGTTCGATTTCTGCTGTAAGTCGAGCGATTTCCATTTCTCTATCGGCGTCTACAGGTGGTTCTTCTGCATGCTCTTCTGCAGCAACAGGTTCCTCAACCAGCGCTTCCTCTGGGAGATTGTCTTCTTTGGCCGGCTCGGCTGCAGCTGATTCCGGGACCTCTTCTTCGATGACTGGAGGGTTTTCTGTTGCGACCGCCTCTGAAGCAACTTCTTCAGCAGGAGGTTCTGGTTCAGATTCGGGTGCCTCCTCCGCCGCCTCAGGCTCTTCATTTACCGGGTCATCTTGAGCAGGTTCTGTGTCTTCTTGAGCAGGGGGTTCTTGAGGACTTTCTGTGACTTCTTCAACAACAGATTCTGGCTCTGTAATTGGTTCCTCAACAGGAGGGTCGGATGGGGGTCCTTGAGGTGGCCCCTTTGGTGGGCCAGTGGGGGGGCCCGATGGAGGTCCCGTTGGCGGCCCAGATGGGCCATCGCTTGGAGGCTTTTGAGGAGGTCCCGAAGGAGGGCCTGTCGGTCCTGATGGTGGGCCCGAAGGTCCAGGTGGACCAGATGGTCCCGGCGATGGAGGGGTGCTTTCGATTCCTTCCATGGCACCAAATGCGCCATCAAGCATGGAGCCTAGAGCGGCTTCCTCTGCTTGTTCTCGTGCTTCTTCTGCCGAGGTTTTCTTTGCTGCCATGGCCGTCCCTGACTATGCCATACCTCGCGGCTTAAATAGCGGTTCCGTTACGGATGGATGCCTACGGCCCGCTTGGTGTAGAGGTTATCATGCAGGATTGTCATTCCTGCGACCCGGGTTCAATTCCCGGAGCGGGCGCCTCACTCATCTCTCTGATG
>JBMYJV010000059.1:0-6907 GCA_049594755.1 Candidatus Poseidoniaceae archaeon | reverse complement strand
TTCTACGAACGCAGTAATCGAAGAGTCTGGCATGTTTCCAAGTTGCTCGTCGATGATCTTGAAGAATTCGCCTCGTCGTTCATCATCAATGGATGTAGGATCGGCACCCACTTCTTTGAACAGTTCAAACCCGTCAGATGCGAGGAAGGCTTCAATCGCTTCCTCTGGCAATTCATCGCCGAGTAAGTCGTTGACAATCGTGAAGAACTGTGAGAACAATACGTCTGCATCATTGATTTCTTCCGGTCCAGCAACTTCTTCTGAATCTTCAGTGTCGTCATCGCCCGTTGATGGCTGGACTGGATTGGTTTGACCCTTCAGAGAACGTCGTTCTGCCATCAATTCCTCAAGTTGTGGGACAAGTTCTCTGAGCGCATCTTTGTCACCTAAGGATTTCGCTTCCTTGTAGAGTGGCTTGAGTTCTCGAAGTTTGTTCTCCACTACAGTCAGCCGATCTGGCTCCTCCTCATCGAGCAATTCAACAACAGGGGCGCTTCTGGCCAGATTGAGGGCTTCTTCTCTCTCTTTTTTCCGGAGGACGATGATGTCCCTATCGAGAGAATGGCCAAAGCGGTCTGAATATCGATCGAGAAGGGAACCTGATTCACCAGAGCCTAACCGGTCGATTGCACCATATATTTGTGGCAGCGGTTTAGCGGAACGCTTGGCCCAGAGGTCACCGTATTCGTTCTTCGCTTCTTCAGGTTGAGAGGGTTCTGGTGCTGGAGGCATTGCATTGGCTTCAGGGAGAGGTGGTAGTGGGCTTGGAGGCAGTGCAACTGCTGGCAACTGTTCAGGAGTTGGCGCAGCAGGGAGTGCGGGAAGAGGCGCTCCTGGGAGTGGAGGCATATCCGGAAGTGGAGGCAATGGTGAAGCGGGAACATCTGCTGATTTGTTCTTTTTTCGACGTCGCACGTACTCACCTCTAATGTAGGTGGGTGGCATACTACCCTTGAACCTTACCACAATTGGACCATGAAAATACCCGTATAAGCTGATACGGAATTAGACCAATTTCGCCCATCCCTTGAGACTCAAAAAAGTAGCAGCGGATTCAGAAACATGCAAATGATCGCCCATGGATACATCGTGTTGGTCTTCTCCAAACCTCAAGATGGCGTCATCAACAACAATCTCAACATTCAATGTTTTTTCTTGACCAAAAACAAACGCTTCGGTCAAAGCATCGAACGGTCGACTTCCATCAGCATCGAGTCTCTCCAACGGAAACTCCGTAACACGCATGCCAGTCTTTCCGTGCAAAGATGTGGGCCATCGTATTTGCCGACGGACGTCGATTGTAACCACTTCATCGGTTTCACCTGCTGCCCCCAGCACAATCGAAGCATCGGACTTGACCAAATCAAGAAACAATCCCTGATGCGCACCGAGCCTCGAGATTTGTCCATTTGCCACAGAGGTGCGTCGTTCATCATGAAGGAACATATCTGCAAGTTTCTTGATACTGGCGGGACCTTTGCCTGCTTTACCCTCTCTCTGGAGATTGGCCTTAAGTCCAAGGTGAAGATCCTTCATTACGGCCGTCGAACCTTGATCCCCTTGTGCAATCATCACAAGCTTATCGATCAGTGTTGGTATTTGTGTGCGGATTCGTTTTGTCCAACCGTTCGCAGTTGCATCATTAAAACGGGTCAAACCACCTTGAACATCAACACCTTCGCCACGAATGTGCGACACCAGTTCTCGACGGGCCTCTGAATCAAGATGAAACAATGTAGGATCTCTGTAATGGAGGTGAAATCCTCGATGACCAGAGAAAGTCACTTGGAGGAATTTTTGATCAAATCCAAATTCAGGTTCGAGAAAGTCGTTCCATAATGCATGCGCTTGTTCCTGAATCACCTCCAGCATGGCGGGAAAATCTCGATCCGTTACCCCAGGAAGATGATCTCCATCGAGATCAAAAATGAGGTCCGCGCCTTGCCAGTTTTTGTCGTCCATTTTCAATTCGTATGGTTTTTGCCAATACGCTGTCGAGTAAAAACACGAATGCATAGCTCGTTCGGTTAGGAACTGACGCAACTCCTGCTCACTGCGAAACGATTTGTGACGAAGTGGAGGGGACCCCCCAAATGGGATGAACATCCACTCTCGTTTCGGCATTCTAGGTGGACGCCAAAATGTGGATGAACGATAATATTGGCCAAACCGGTGTGCAAAGCGCGCCCAACCGGTTGAAGCCATGCGGGTCCCTGTCGTTCACAGTTCTTGAACGCAACCCTAATTCTTCTTCATGTAGAATTTAACTTCTGTCTCGCCAACGACTGTGACAGTGTCTGCCCCAGTCTGCTCAACATAGTGTTCCCAGCAGTAATAGTGCTGA
Source organism: Candidatus Poseidoniaceae archaeon (assembly GCA_049594755.1). Taxonomy (GTDB): domain Archaea; phylum Thermoplasmatota; class Poseidoniia; order Poseidoniales; family Poseidoniaceae; genus MGIIa-L2. Next base: position 4,563 of record JBMYJV010000059.1, on the reverse strand, counting down.
TTGTGGACCATGGCTGACCCAAATGTTAGCCTTATTCCACAAACATGGCATCGTGGACCAATTTCGCCGTTTGGTGCCTGTGCAAGTTGAACATGTTCGTGGGGCATTGTCTCACCTAATCGCTGCTGGAGGTCTCGGTTCTAAAATGTCGTGATGAATTTGCTTTAGGCAATGGTACTGTTGCTCACCCAGTTCAACAAATCGAGAGCAACTTCACATGATTCACTTACCTCGATATGCTCATCGTCTAAATATCTCTCTAGGACCGGGACAGCTTCTCGATTTCCGATGGCTCCCAATGCTTCTGCTGCCTCGTGCCGAACCATGACATGTTCTTTCTCATCGGAAAGAATCTTGATGAGCGTAGGAAGTGCTTCATCCATCTGCATTTGTCCGAGAACATATGCTAGTTCATGACGCAAGAGGGCACTCTTTGACGAAAATCCATCGCAGAGGGTTAGACATGACTCTGGTGTTCGAATGTTTCGTAGTTTGAATACTGAGCGCATGCGTTGGAACATCTTTTCATTTTCATCAAGAAGCATGTTTCGCAGTTGGTCGAGTTGTTCAGAATCGGATGCAGGTGCTGGATCGACGGATCCATATTCGCTGACTTCTGGACGGGCATCCATATTGCTCACTCCACAGCGCCAATGAAGGACAGATCATCGACGTTGAAATCTTCTCGAATCATGCCAAGTTCTTGACCCTCTTGCAAAAAGCGGCGAATGGATGAACGACCTTCTGGTTTGTAGTCAATGGTTCGGTCATTCACGTACATTGTTACGAACTTTTGATTGGTTTCGTCGTCAATGCCACGACCCCACGCTTTTGCAAATTCAAGGGCTTCCTCAGGATGAGCAATTGAGTGTTCGATACTCATTTTTGTGTACATTGTAATGTCTTCCATGACCTGCCGTCCGAGGTCTCTTCGAACGACATTGCCACCAAGAGGCATAGGCCATCCTCCCGTTCGATCATTCCACCAGACGCCAAGGTCAATTAGTACGTTCAAATCGTGATCGACGTAGGTTAGTTGACCTTCGTGGATTATGAGGCCACATGCATACGTATCATCCAGAATACGTGGAATAATTTCATCGAAAGGAACGACCTCAACAGTTACATCTCCCCAAGCTAGACGCAGCCCCAGATAAGCCGAAGTTTTCAGACCCGGCACGGCTATGACGGAGGCTTTCGCGTCCTCAAGAGACAGTCCTTGTTTAGCAACAATCATTGGGCCGTATCCTTCACCCATCGAAGCACCGCAATTCATCAGAGCGTAATTCTCTGCTATGTCAGGATAAGCATGAATGGACACTGCGGAGACTTCAAGTTCGCAATTCATGGCACGATGATTAAGCGTCTCAATATCCTGAAGTTCGTGTACAAAATTATACCCTGGAGTAGGAAATGCATTTGTTGTCATCGCATGAAACATGAAGGCATCATCGGGATCCGGTGAGTGGCCGATGCGTACAATGAGGTTGCCTTGGTCATCTCGTGGAAGATTCGCCATGGACCATCCATGAACGTTCTATTCAAGAACCAACCGCATCGATTAGAAAACAAATCACGCTCACAAGTAACGGATTGTTTATGTAATTGTTGAGTGTGTTAGGAACATGGAAACGGGGTTGCGTTTTCGAAAAATCCTCATTCTTGGTTTGACCGCCGGAATGTTGTTTGGATTGAACAATGTATCTGCATCAGATGAATTGTTTTTCAACAATGTCATTGAGATTTCGGATACAGACACTGGAAAGCGGACCATTGAAATTGATGCTTCAGGCAACATTTTTGCTTCCTTTGGCACGATATTGTACAAATTATCGAACTCAGGAACCGTCTTAGAAGAACGAACATTCTCCAAAGAAATAATTGCAACCTCAATCTCACCAGACTCGACAAAACTCGCATTGTCACTGAAGTCGGGCTCAGGTGGAGAGGATTCGATATTTCTGCTTTCTACAGGAGATTTGAGCACACTTGTCTCAAGTGATACAACCCAAACCAATGCGTACATTCTTGAGTGGTCTCCAAATGGAGGTGCGTTGTTTTCAAATGCACCTACAAGCGGGATTATCCAACTCGATCGAAACACGCTTGAAGAGGAAGTAAACTACGAAGGCAATCACACTGCTGCCATGACCTGTGTAGACGTATCGAGCAACAGCGGCATGATATTAACCGCAGACGAAAATGGCCTCATGCACTTGTGGAATAACGAAGATGGTGCTGTTCTCCAAGAAATTCAACTACAATCGACGATTATCGATTGCGCTTTCGGAAACGATGATACGTACTTTTCGGTTTCAACACCTTCAGATGGAATACGAAGGTGGACAATTTCAGGTTTTGAATTAAAGCCGACTGAAATCAATGGAGCAGATAAGTATCAATTTACAGTCAACGCGAACGAAGTCATTGCTCTCATAACGTCTCCCAATCCTCACTTTATCGTCTATGATTATCTCAATGAGGTGATCCTTGATAACATAACAATGTTTCACTCATTTGATGATCATGTTTTGCTCATGAACGAAGATGGAAGAATTACAAACATCATGACCAATTCAAAAATTGATTCTATCGTGAATTATGGCACTTCGATTCAGCGAATTGGAATTGGTGAATCAGGTATCGATACCGATGGAGATGGTATTCCAGATTCCTTGGACAATGATGATGATGGCGATGGAATTGAAGACAACTGGGATTTGAATTGTGTTGATGTTGGGATATCGTGCGAACTCCTACCGGATGAAGACTTCATCCGTTCCATCGATTTGAATCTTAATGAGTCCAGGCTTATTGTTCAGCAAACATTCACATTGAACAAAGCAACATCTGCGAGCATCCGTGATTTGTCTCGGTTGTCACTTGACACAGATGTTCGATTATCTTCAGCAGAAACACAACTCTTTGCTAATGCTGTTTGCCTCAATCTTGATCAAGATACAACAAGTACAACAATAGCAGAAACTGTAACCATCGAGAATGCTTCACTCAACTTTTTGAAAATGGAATGTGCAGTGGAGAATGGAATGACGCTTGTTCCATCAAATGACAGGACAACTCACATTCGATATTCCATTTCCCTAGCCTACGAACTGGATACCAAGATAGCATTGGATGATATTCAAGTTCAAGTTGAAAATCATCGATTTCCTGCAACAGGTAGTATGACCGAACTGAGTGACCAATACCCAATCCGTATTACAGTGAGTGGGCCGTCCATTGTCACCAAAGAATACGTTCCATGGCACGTTCAAGAGCCTCGAGTTACATTTGAAGTGGAAGTTGTGGAGGAAGGAGGCGAGAAACTCTCTCCGACGAGCATTCTGTCATCTCCAATCGTGATTGCAGTGATTCTCGTAGGAATTTTTGTCATCGGATTTGTTGCCCAACGACTCTATGACAGCATGACTCAATCGAATTACAATATTACCCTAGACGATGATGAAGAAAATCTCGTCGAAGATGACGAGGAGGATGTGTATTTCGCAGAAGATACGTTTGATGATGAGTTAGAAGAAGAAGCTCCCACTACCGAAATAGAAAGACCACCTCGAAAAAGGCCTGTTGAGAAAACATCGAGTCGTGTCCCTATTCAATCCAAAGAGGCATCCCAAGCTAAGGAACTTCTTCGACAATCCTCGAATGAGGTGGTCCGAAAACGAAGGGCTCGTCGTTCGGAACATGATACAGTGACAACGAAGCGGAGAAAACTTAGTGATACGCAACCCATTGACACAAAGCCAAGGAAGCGTAGAGCTGTCAAACGTGTTGCCTCGAAAGAGGACAATATGGATGAAACACTGAAGCGATTTGTTTCAAATTCACCAGAGGAATGAGACGGGATCGTCCAACGAACAACAACGCATGAGATATTCTTGAAGTCCATGGACGTGTTCCACGTCAAGCCGGTTGAAGACCTCTCCAAAATAGCGGTTCAAACGTTCCAGTGACATATCGGAATGAAGATGAGCATGGAGGAGTACCTTTTCCCGAGTCAATGGGTCTTTCTCAAAAGCATCAAGTCGTTCGAGTAATGCTTGATGTGCTGCTTTCACTGCTTCTATTGGCGTATCTTTTCGAGCTGCGAAGACACCAAACACCATCGGCTGTCCAGTTAGTTCCAACCATGCCTGGCCTAAATCAAGTTGGACCAGTTCAGGATTGGATTTAGCTCGATCGAGCGCACGATCACCAATCAGCAATGCCCCATCGCATCGATCCAACATCGTATCCAGATCAGGGCCCATTTCAACTGGACGGGGATCAAGGCTACGTTCTTTGAGCAGGAATTTGAGAAGTGCGACAGATGAGGACGAATCTGTGGGTAGTGCAATGTCCCTCATGTCCTCAAGAGGACGATGGCCAAAGACAAGGACACTACCGACCTCTCCTTTCGAGCAGATTCCTATCTCTGGAACAAGTGCCAGTTGATCATGATGTTTTGCGAAGTCTGCAGCTGGAATCGGAGCTAATACACAATCACGGCGTAGGAGATGGCCAGTTAACCATGAAGGGGGGGCAGGTAGGACGTGGAACGATTCA
>JBMYJV010000058.1:0-6975 GCA_049594755.1 Candidatus Poseidoniaceae archaeon | reverse complement strand
TCGAAATTCTCATTGAACATGTTGGCAAGTTTGTCCGCTGTTGCATCGTATGCTGTCTTGTCATCCCATGTGGTACGTGGCTGCAAGACGTCACTCGGTACGTCTGGACATGATGTTGGAACTTCAAATCCAAACCGGTCGTCCTTCACATACTCAACGTTGTCGAGATCACCATCGAGGGCTGCGTTCAACATGGCACGAGTGTATCGAATCTTCATTCGGTTTCCGACACCGTATGGACCGCCGTTCCAACCGGTGTTGATGAGCCAAGCTGTTGATCCATGTTGCTCCATCTTTGCTGAGAGAAGGTCAGCGTAAACACCTGGATGCATTGGCATGAACGGTTCACCGAAGCAAGCCGAGAAGGTTGCTTGTGGTTCTTTGACACCAACTTCCGTTCCTGCAACCTTTGCGGTGTAACCAGAGATGAAGTGGTAGGCTGCCTGTTCTGGCGTGAGACGAGAAATCGGTGGAAGAACACCGAACGCATCACAGGTCAGGAAGATGACATTCTGTGGGTGGCCGCCACGGGAATCCATGGTACGGTTGTCGATGAATTCGATTGGATAGGAACCTCGTGTGTTCTGTGTTTTGCTGACATCGGTAAAGTCAGGAACGCCGTTTCCATCGAGAACGACGTTCTCAAGAACGGTCCCTCGACGTCGGGTGGTTCCGAAAATCTCTGGCTCGTCTTCTTCGGACAAATCGATGAGTTTTGCATAGCATCCACCTTCGAAGTTGAAGACCACCCCATCCGCCGTGCTCATCATCACCGATGAGTGCACGCTTTGGATCGGCTGAAAGTGTGGTCTTTCCTGTTCCGGAGAGCCCAAAGAAAATCGCCGTGTTCTCGCCATTGGTGTTGGCAGAGCAGTGCATTGGAAGGATGCCCTTCTTCGGTAGAATCAGGTTCATGACCGAGAAAATCGACTTCTTGATTTCACCAGCGTACCGTGTTCCGCCGATGATGACTTCACCAGCAGCATAGTTGACGATGACGAAACATTGCGAGTTGAGTGCATCATCATCGGCTTCGAAATGCGGAGCGTGGAAGACGGTGAATTCAGGTATGTGCGATGCTAGGTCTTCATCCGAGGGTCGAATGAACATGTTGCGGGCGAAGGTGCTGTGCCATGCATTGTGCGTAATGACACGAATTGGTAGTGCTTCGCTTGGCTCTGCTCCACAGGCCAAATCTTGGACAAACAGGGCGTCTTGTTCGGAGAGGAAGTCGACGACTTGGGCTCGCATACGCTCAAACGTAGCAAGGTCTGTTGAGACGTTGACATCGCCCCAATTGACGTCATCGTGCGTCGATGCTTCATCGACGATGTACTTGTCGTTCGGCGAACGGCCGGTGCGTTCACCCGTCTCGGTGACGAGTGCTCCGTGAGCGCTCAAAATACCTTCATTTCTCGACAAAGAAATGTCGATCAGTACGTCGGTATTGAGGTTCCAATGAACCTCGCCTTTCGCATTGATGCCGTGCGCCGAAAGAGGGGTTGATGTCGGGGTGGAGGTCTCCGCCATGGCTTTGGCTACCGCGGGCCCTCTTTGTCCCTTTCTCTTCAGCCGTGATAAAATCCATGCAAAACTTTGGGAATTGGAGAAGGTTTCAAACGGAACTTTGCTAGGACATTGGCATGGAGGAGGACGGTCAAGACCACGCCCCTGTGGAAGACGATGTCCTCCGTCAGAAAGAATTCCGCCGAGGTGGTGGAATCGACCTCGGCCAGTTCATGATTCAAGAGCCTGAAAACGAGGACATCGTTGAAGCGGCTGTTTCAGAGAAAGATACGGATGAAGCCGTTGGAGAGATCGCCTCCTTGTTCAGCTCTGAGGACGAGCAAACTGACGAACCCGGAGCCATCAAGCGTGATGGAACCGTGGATGAAGCCGCAGCACCTGACAGTGTGACCGATATGGCCGTTCATGGAGAACGGAGGCTCGGGTACGGGCTTCTTGCCGGAATGGTCCTTGTTTGGTCCGTTTTGGGGTGGGTAGTTGGAACCGCATTACCTCCATTCCTTGGAGGACCATTGCTCATCATCATGGGTCTTTCCGGATTGTGGGCTGGAGAAAAGTGGATTCCGAATCCGACCATGCATCTGCTTGGTGTGACATGGGTCATCATTTCGATGAAAATCCTCTACGGATTTGCTCTCGATGTGCATCACTGGGGATGGTTGGATGCTTCCCCGCTTGGTGCTGATCTTTCCTTGGGCATCTTCTTGCTCGTCTTGATTGGCTTCAACATCCTCATCGCTCAGCGTCACGACGATGATGCCATTGCTGCACAAGCGACGCTGGTCTTGCTCGCTCTCGGGAGTGCCACTGGAGCCTTGTACGACGAACTTGGTGTCGCAGGAATGATTCTGCTTGGAACCTTGTCGATGCATGGTCTTGCTCTTCATCGCAAGTCTGGAAATCTTGCAAGTCTCGGTATTGCCGTCTCCTATCTCTGGATTGGTCTGCATGCCTTCTCCAACGATTGGACCATCGTCAGCATCGAGATTGTTTCCTTCGATGACGATCTTCTCTTGTTCATGTTGATGTTTGCTGTGACAGCAACCAACGCAGTCATGGCAACACAATTCCACAAAGCGGACAATTGGTTCTCAGCAGCTGCGAAAGCCCTCGGTCTCGGCAAACCCGGATTGTGGGCAATTTCTGTTGGCCTAGGAATGATTGGAGCCTTGCTTTCGATTGCAGCAAATCGCGATGAGACTGGATATGCCCTCGCTCAACTGCTCCTGCTGATGAGTGCCTTTGGCGGCTCCTATCTCGCAGTTCGTGGTGTTGAATGGAAGCGCCTCGCACCGTTCATTTTGTTCCCAGCACCGTTCCTGCTGATTCTCGTCATTCTCCTCAATTTGGAAGTCTTCACCATCAACATCGCCAATCTGAGTGCGTACAGCATCTATGCCATCCTCACGGCTCTTCTCACATCCATTGCACTGCTTCGCAATCAACAAGCAGTTTCAGATCACGTTTTGTGGATGGGTGGTATCATCATCGTCATCCTCCTGACCATCCTAATTCCGGCAGAAACCGACGGTTGGCGACTCCTTGCCTCACAAGCGACGGTCTGGCTCGGTCTTGCATGGCTCGGTGTCCAGCGCCAATCCCCATCCATCTCCGGTGTTGCTGTTTTGATGCCATGGGTTTGGTTGTTGATGTTTGCAACCGATGTTGAATCGCGTATGTTCTCGAACGATTTCATTCCAGTCGTTCTCGACGAGCAGCATGTTGCTGCCTGGATGTTGCTGCTCATTGTTCAGCAACTCTATGTCAATCTCAGCCAAGGTCAAGCGACATTGAATCTTGCTGGACGATTGGCAGGGTTGAGCGAACTCGGCGCTCGAGCCCGTGATTCTGGACTGTTGCAATTGTGGAACCTTTCGTTCGTTCTTTCCCTCGTTTCCGTATGGGGCATCACACGTGTCGGAGGCATGCCCGCTTGGGGTCTTATCGGCATCATGGCAGCCATTCTTGTCTTTCATGGAACCTTGGTTGCACTGGGACAACATCGTGGCCAACCGAGAACAATGTTGGTCGCATGGAGCATCTTTGCACTCCACTTTGGATGGAAGTTTGGCCATACGTCGATGTTTGCTGCAACGATGGTCGCTGGATGTTCCTTGATGTTGGTTCATACCGATCGCTTCCTGAGTGACAAAGACAACGCCAAGCGAAACCAAACCAACAGCATCGTCACCTACCAGTTGCTGGTCATGAGCGCCCTCTTGGCCATTCCAGCATTGAGGAACGATGCTTCACTCGAACTCACCAATGCTGATTGGTTCCCACAAGATGGACAAGATGCCATGATGATGGGCTTCATTTCTTTGGGAACGCTGTTCCATTACCTGAGCCGTGTCACAAAGATGGACAAATTGCTTCCACCAACACTTGCAACGGTCGCCATGATTGGTTTGATGTTGTTCAGCGGCACTGCACTCGAACTTCAATTGCTGACCATCATGGCATTGCTCAGTTTCATTGGCTCAGGCGCTTACCTTGCCTTCCAAGGTGAATGGCGCTCAGGTATGCGTTCCGTTGCTCGACGCGATGAGCGATTGCGAGAAATCGAAGCCAAGCAACGTACGCAGATTGCATACAATCAGACAAGCGAGGTGACCGGTGTTCAGTTCATTGATCCGAAGATGATCGAACTCGCTGAAAAGCAGAAAAAACGTGCCAAGCGCGCTGGTAGCACGGGCGAGATGGATTTGGAATTGGGCGATATTCAACATCGCCCAAGCATCGTCCTGTCCTTCATTGGTGTGACAATTTTCGCTGCAACGTTCTTTGCCTATCTCAGTGGTTCAGGCATGCTTGCCTTGTTGCTGATGGGAGGGATGTCCTTCCTCTTCATCAGTTTGGCACGGCTGCGTGCCGATTCACTCAATCTGCGCTTGGTTGACGTTCTCGGTGTCGAAATTCCAATCGCCGTCACAATGGCTGGTTTGGTGTTGGTTCATCTCGCGTCTCGAATGACGCAAGGCACTGTGTTTCTCGATGAGCAATTCGATTTGCTGATCCTCATTTCTGGCTTGGTCGCCCTGTCTGGTTTTGCTTTGGTTGGCCGAAACGATCTGGGCGTACGGATTCCGAACGTTCTCGACATGGTTGTTGGTTTGTTGGTCATCGACCGCTTGTTCGGTGTTCTCGCTGGAGGCGAGCTTCCGATTCCAACCCTGACGAATCCTCTCGAGTTTGATGAGATGTCATGGATGATTCCTGTCATCGGCAACGAAGTTCTGTTGATTGGTGCTGCTCTGCTATGGAATTGGGTTGAGCGTGAACGTCAGAAACGCAACTTGCAAGACCATCGCGGGGCTCTAGGTCGCATCTCCTACGGGTTGTCCATCCTCCTCCTTTCGTTTGGACCAGCAGCCTTGGTTGCTCTTACACTGATGTTTTTGCGGGGATGGGAATGGAAGCAACCAGCCGTCTTGATGGTTGGATTCATCGTTCTTCCCGTTGCACTAAACGAACTCGTATGGTGGGTTGAAGATGAATTCAGCGTGACCTTGTTCGAAATGTGGATGTCATCCGTTGCCATTGGAACGCTCGGTCTTATCGCTGGAGGAATTGCAACCTACACCAATCAGGGCCTGTGGGTTTCAGCATCGCTGTGGGTCGCTCAGGTGCTCTTCATCGTCACTGGACTTCTCTCACCGTCGCTGCTGTTGTTCGTCCTGTTGACGCTCGCCATGTCCACAACGTCGTGGGTCATTGGCGTCCTTACCTTGCGTCGCGGATGGCGTATCGTTGGATTCCTCAATCTCGTTCTTGCTTGGATCGTTGCCAGCGTGCTCATCTTCCAAGGTATGACATCGCTCGCGGCCCTTGCTTTGCTGCTCGCAACCGCGACCTTGCTTGCCATCATCACCTATCTGACGCAATCACGCGACGAATTGCTCGCATCTCAGTGAGCAACCGGATTGAACGTTCGCAACAAGAGATTCTGAACCGATCGCATGAGCAGCATCGCATCGAAGCCTGGTTCAGGCTCGGAAAATCGTAGACTGATGCTCGTCTTCTCTTGTGTTCCACTGTTTCTCAATCCGAAACTGACGTCCATACCGTTGAATAAACAACGGAGGAGCATCAAGTTCGACTCGCCCTCCAATCCCATGCGTTGCCAGTTTCCTACGTCACCAGCGAGTTCCAAATGGGTTCGGACCATCGCTTCGACTGTATCGGCAAGTTCGTTTCGACCGTCCCACATCCAACGGTTTGGATTCTTGACGCTTAGTCGCTTTTTCCATCCTTTTTGCATCGAATCGGTTCCTGCCGATTCGAAGGCGAGCAAAGCGAGAAGCAAGGTCATGGCTCCATCTCCAACGAGGCTCCATCGATTGGTTTCGGATGGGTGCGGTGATGGAAGAACAATATGACCTGAATCCTCGATGCCGAAAAGGAGCGGTTGCTGTTCCTGATCTGGCACGTGTAATGCGAGAGCGTGGGACAGCCATCGATCGCCGACCGCCGTTTCAAAACCTTGCATGTTGGCAGCCTCTTCGATGTTGGATAGAAGTTTGAGATTGGACTCAATGCTTGCAGCGACCTTCCACGCCTTTGGACATGCGCGAAGAACGGCATCAGCAATATCATCACCATCGACCACTTCGACGCCATCATTGGTTTCGCGAACGAGCAGGCAACGGTCGCCATCACCATCGAGAGCAGCCCCGAGTAGTGTCCCAACGCCTTGAGTTGTCAACGATTGAATCAGGAGATGTCCACTCGTGCTCAATTCATCCCACGTCCACGATTGTCCAGGGGAGAGTTCTCCTGCTCCACATCCGTCGTTCATGGCTGGTGCGTCCTGACTCACTTCCTCAATGGTGAGACCTTGCTTCTGCAACCATGTTGCCAACCAGTGTGCTGCCTGGCCTTTTGATGAATCCAACAACAATGTGTTGGAAGGGAACGATGATTCAAAGATGGGTCGAGCCAAAGAAAGTCGACGCTCCAACCATGCTGCGTGATCAACACGATGTTCCGAATCTGGCTTCATCCAAGCTTGTCGGTCAACTTCATCGATTTCCCGGTCTTCCTGTGACAGCGAATACGCCGTTTCTGAGACGAGTGTTTCATAATCAGGCATTGATTTTCGGCCGAGCGCATCGAACACTTTGATGCCTGAATCGTCCACAGGGTTGTGGCTTGCTGTAATCATGCAACCGAGTCGAGACTTGGTTTCGAGAACACCGTAATGCAGCATCGGTGTCGAAACACAGCCAATGTGAACGACTTCACAATTCGATGCATGGAATCCGAGTGTCAACCATGCTGCAAGCGTTGCATTGTGTGGACGATCGTCCCATCCGATGACAACCTGACTGCCTTCGCCTTCCTCTGGTAAACAGCGTCCGAGGGCTTCACCAAGCAGTTTCATCAGTTGTGGCGTGAGCAACCGCTCGTCAACAATTCGTTCCAACGCACCCTCATCGTCGCACGCAT
>JBMYJV010000057.1:6818-7028 GCA_049594755.1 Candidatus Poseidoniaceae archaeon | reverse complement strand
GCGGAATCTTAGATGGAATCAACATTCTCGACCTCTCACGAATTCTAGCTGGCCCTTACACAGCGCAAATGCTCTCTGATTTGGGAGCAAATGTCACCAAAATCGAGGCGCCGTGGGGCGATGATACGCGAGGCTGGGGTCCTCCTTTTGCTACGGATTTCGATGGCGAACGTGTTGCAGCATATTTCCTGTGCTGCAATCGAGGAAAAA
>JBMYJV010000057.1:0-6808 GCA_049594755.1 Candidatus Poseidoniaceae archaeon | reverse complement strand
CCATTCTTCAAATGAACTTGAAAGAGGAAAAAAATCGATTGATGGAACTGATTGAATGGGCCGATGTGATCGTTGAGAATTTCAAACCAGGTACGCTTGAACGGCTTATTGGCCCTCTACCAAAAGATACCATCGTTTGTTCCATTTCGGGATACGGTGCCACTGGCCCTCGCCGAGATGAACCAGGTTACGATCTCGCCCTTCAGGCAAGAAGCGGAATCATGAGCATCACTGGTGAAGCTGAGGGCGAACCGGTCAAAGTTGGTGTAGCATGGATTGACATCATCACAGGATTGTATGCTGGAAACGCCATCCTTGCAGCCCTGCTTGATCGAGAACGAACAGGAACCGTACGACACATCGATGTCAGTTTGTGGGATTGTGCTGTGGCTTCCTTAGCCAATCAAGCACAGAACGTTCTTGCAAGTGGAATCGATCCTTCTCGGATGGGTTCTGCACATCCAAATCTTGTTCCCTATCGGGCCTTTGAAGCCAAGGATGGTTGGTTTGTTGTTGCCGTAGGATCTGATGCACAATGGTCCAAATTCTGTGCTGTTTCTGTGATTTCTGATATAGAAGAATGGCGCACAAACGAAGGACGAATCGAAAACCGGGCAGAGATTGAATCGCTGATTCAGACGTGGGTGAGTCAGTATACTCGAGCCGAATTAGAACGTCTGTTGCAGGGCATTCCTTGTGCACCAATCAACACCGTTTCAGAAGCACTTGCAGACGCTCAAAGCATTGCCCGAGGCGCTCTACTCGAAGAGAACGGCGTACCAACACTTGCAAGTCCTTTGAGATTCATGCAACCTCTATGAGATTCACCAATCGGGCCGCTTCAACGACATCCCCGTCTTCCCACCAGTCAACTGCGATGAAGGTTGGCCGTTTTCCATGATCTTGGATGCATTCTTCCGCTCGCTCAACCATGAAGTCAACATCGTTGGCTTCTGCTGAGCGTGTTGGGTCAGAAAGTCCTGCTTGATTCTTCAACCAGTTGTTCATGTGATAGACGGGTTGTGCTGCATCGCCTCGGAGAGGATTGCAGTCCATTGAAGATGTGCTCTCATCTGCATAATTTGTCGTCCAACCAAACGTCAAAAAATCGTGAAAGTAAGGATGTGAAGCATCGCCCGATTGTTCCCAAAAGACAACCAATCGCTTGTCCATATTGATGAGTTCGATGAGTGTTGGCCATTCAGTGTTCAACTCATGAATGTACATCATCTCCGACAATCCAACATCATCAAGCAAGGCTTTCAGATGATCGGCTTCAACATGATTTTCAATGAGCAGGGTTACAATATCTCGCTCCTCGGATTGCATCTCAGATTCGAGTTTGCCCAACCAAGCCCATGGGTCGACGTTTCCATACGTACATGGACTAAAGCCACGGCTTGAATCTCCGTGGCAGAATCGGACATTCGCTGCGCTTTGGTCAACATCGTTGAGATAATGCGTATCGAGCATGAAAGCACGCATTCCAGCATTCCATTGGGCTTGGAATCCGGTACGATGGTTGCTTGCTGGGTAGAAGATGTTGTCCTCATGCGTTGAAAATGCATTATGCGTTTCTGGGAATGTCACCATATCATACGGTCGATGGCAAAGTATGACCATTCCGTTGCAAGGAATGGTTTCCATGAATTTGCAACTTCCATCATCGTCCGTTGCAGCCTCATCGTAATTCATGGCATCTGGATCTGTACATCCGAAAATTGGCTCAGGGTAGACACAGGAGCCGTCGTCTTCCTCTGCACTCTGATTGTAGTTTTCTGCGGTTTCATCTGTACATCCTTGAACGAGATCAACAACAGTTTGATCTTCAGCCACAGCATCTTCTTCGAGATATGTGCATCCTGGCATGAGAAACAACCCAGCCACAATGAGTGCAACCAGGGTTCGCATGGTGGGAACAAATCACATTACAACTTGAAAACTCCGATTCATGCACATTCTTTGCACCATGTATCGACAGAACGGGGAATGGCTAATGTAGCAAAGACGAGTCATTCGCATCATGGAACCCTCGGACGTGGATGCACCCCTGAGTGTTCTTCTCGTGCATGTTTGGTACTGGCCTCACATTGGACCGTTTGGTGTGCCGATATTCCCGAACATGAGGAGAAAAAGTTCGTTCGAGATGGTGTGGAAGTGATTCGATTAACACCCAAGCGTGTTCTTGGAGGCATCGATCCCGTCGTATCGATTAAGAATCTTGACATGGATTTCGACATTGTTCATCTTCACGATACGTTGCCTGTATTGATTCGACGTTCAATCAAGCGCGCTCGAAACAAAAAGATTCCAGTGGTGACAACCTTCCACAACGATTACATCAAAACCAGCCTATTGGGAAGGATTCTGAAACGTATGCGTTGGGCACTTCAGGGTCGAAGAACGCTTCAAGCATCCAATGCCCGTATCGCACTCACGCCGTACTACGCAAATCATCTCAAGAACAGGGGTGTCAGTAAAGCAATCGATGTCCTTCCCAATGGGTTTGAACCTGTTGCTGAAGATGCAAGTCGCCCCGCTTCACTCCCAACTGGTTCCGATGACCTTCCTCTCCTCGTCTTCGTTGGACGGCTTAGTGAACAGAAAGGACTCGATGTGTTGATGGACGCATGGGACTTGCTTTGTCAACAAGGTGAACCGAAAGCTCGTCTTGCCATCGCTGGAAGCGGAGAGTTGAATGAATGGTTGCAACAGCGAATCGCTTCTTCGACCTATCCTGATTCGATTGCAAAGTTGGGACGCGTCGAAGATGCTGAGAAGCGATGGTTGTTTGAACAAGCCAAAGGGGTCTTGATTCCATCTCGATTCGAAGGATTGCCAACGGTGTTGTTGGAAGCGATGCATGCTGGTGCGCCTACAGTGATGACTGATGTCAATGACTTGGGCCGTTTGGTAACCGAACCAAATGCAGGATTATCGGTCTCACCAGGAGATTCTCAAGAGCTTTTCAAAGCCATCAACACTTTACTTCAAGCCGATGATGCGCAAATCAAAAGCTGGTCTCAAAACGGCCATGAAGCCTCGAAACCGTACCTCTGGTCAAACGTGGTCGACGATCTACTCAACGTGTACAGACGGGTGAGAACATGAGCAAACCTCGACTCGTGATTTTTCATCGAAATATGGGCTTGCTCGGTGGAGCGCAACGCGACCTTATCGTTGCCTTACCAGAACATGCGAAACGATGGTCGATCACAGTAGCAACCCTGAACGCTCCTCAGCTTCTTCTCGACCGGTGTGAACAGCTCGGAATTGAGGTCATCGCACCTGATGTTCCATGGCAGTTACCAACAGGCCCTATTGCAGAAGTAACGGTTCGCGCTGGACGGTCTGCACGCAAGACTTGGCGGAAATTACGGAGCAAACTTCAACCTGCCCTCGATGCTGCCGATGCATGTTGCATCACGCTCGGCACTGGGGGAGCAGAGGTCCTAGAACTCATTCCAAAGGAGCTGCCTTTGTACATCTTCATTCACGAGCGCGATAAGGGCATCTACGATGATGTACTTCAACGCGACATGGATGGTAAATTGCGTTACCCGGTGTTTGTGAAAAACCTCGCACTTACGTTTCGGCGTCGCTGGGATCAACGCTGGCACAAACGATTTTGGAATCGTCCAAAAACAGTTATTTCATCCAACACACCAACCAGTTCACGACTGCTTGCATCCTCTCATAAGTGGCCGGTAAGCAAGGATTGGATCGCGGGAGATGTCAAATTCAGAGATGTACAGCAACGACCTGCTGAAGTCGGTGTTCTTTGGCCTGCCATCGATCCAACCACATGGCCAGCAGAAGAAACAAAAGAGGAACAGGCCATATGGCAGACGTTCAGCCACAGACCAGAAAGCCCATATCTGCTCACTATCGGACGTGCAGGCTTCATGAAAGGAAGCAAGGAAGCGGTTCAGGTTGCTGCAGCAGCATCGCTTCCTCTCGTTCATGTTGGAGGAGGCGAAACGGACGAGATGCAACGCCAAGCAGACAAAGCCGGGGCTGAATTGATCGTCATGCCACGTATCGATGAAATGGAAATTGTTGCCCTTATGCGAAATGCACATGCATTGATAGCAACAGCCCGAACCGAAGGATTTGGCCTCACACCTATGGAAGCAATCATGGTCGGTACACCCGCTTTGGTCGTCAGCGATTGTGGATTCACACATACCATCACAGACGGTTGGAACGGCCGACGGCTCCCTTGGCCTGATACGAAAGAAGGGCTCGAACAGTGGATCGAAGCAATTGTACAAGCAGGTGATGAAGCCAATAGGAAAGCTTGGTCAAAGGCAGGTCGTGAGCGAATCCTTGAACGGTTTACTGCCAATCATCAAGCTGAAGGTCTTGCCCGCGGCCTTGCGGCAATGGGTGTCGATGTCGAAACGACAGAACTCGAAATGCTTCCCGGTCTTGACCCAGCTTAATCTCAGAATGAGAACAACGAGGTCTGTCCACCTTCGCGTATGAGGTTGGCTTTGCGCAACTTCGTCAATGCTTCATCGATGCGTCGCTGACTAAATTCTCGCTCTTCTTGCAAGAAATGAATCAGTCCTTTCACATCGACTTGACCAGGATTCAGCGCATCATCTGCAACAGCATTGCAAGGATGATTCAAGAAAATCTCGCGGATTTCATCCAATCGTTCTGGGAGCTCCTTGTCTTTCTCTTTGCAAATGGCTTCGATCGTTCCCAACGATTTGATGAGTTTGATTCCAGTCTTTGGACCAATACCCTTCAATCCTGGATGAAAATCGGTTCCAATCATGATAGCCAAATCGACCAACTGCTCACGTGAGAGGTCGTGTTCTGCCAACATTTCAGACAGAATGATCTTCTGGGCACGAACCGTTCGACCGTGTCGTTTGCTACCATCGCTCATCAAGTTACGAACGAGAATCGGACTACCATAGAGAAGGGCGTCCCAATCCTGCGTTGCAACAACATCGAGTTGCCCCTTGACCGCCATAACAGCAGCTTGGCCTTCGCCCTCAGCAGCAGCATCGACCCAGCGAACGCCGAGCAAATCGAGCATTTGTTTCGTATCTTCAACCATCTCTGGACTGTAGTGGACGATACGTTGTGCCATTTTCTGGGCGGTTTGATAATCGCCATCTTCGAGGGCTTGCTTGTGTGCAGCTTCGGCTTCAAGTCGACGTTCTCGACGTGCTGCAAGTTCATCCGCCTTTAATTCTGGAGCCGGTCCGTCGAAGATGAAAACAGGTTGAATCCCAAGCGAAAGCATGGTTGTTGTTCGTGTCAACATACCCATCAGATGTGCTACAACACGCCCTTTTGAGTCACGAAGAGGTCCGCCATCGCCTGTAGGCGATCGATCTCGAATCGTTGTTAGGAATTGGAACGCCGTCAGAAATGCATCGATACCAACGCGTTTGCCTTTCAGCTCTGCAAGATTGATGTCTTCAGCATTGGCGAGGTCACGAAGATTACAGCCCATGTCCATCGGTTAGGGGCGAGAGTATGTCATGGTTCGCATGCGGTGCCGTGAAGAACAAGCACCAACAGGGGAGCATATGGGCGAGTGCATTGTTTCCCTGCGCGGATGGCACCCTGCACTCGCACAGGCAGAACTCGCTGCTCTCTTTCCACAGGGAAGGGTGAAGCCATTTTCATCGCCTCGACTTGCTGGACTAAAGTGCTCCAAAGATGCCTCTGAACTCCAAATCTCTGCAGGCATTGAAGCCATCTTCATGGACGGAGTCAACATCGAATGGTCGAATGAAGATCAAATGTTGCATCGCATTGCAGAATATCTTGAACAATTTCCGCACAATGAAGCATCGTGCGCAGTTCATGCATGGAAGCACGGTGAAGGAATCAAGGGATGTTCTCGTACAGTTATCGCGGGAAAAGTTGGCGGGATTCTAAGTCGTGCAGGCGCTTCAATCGATCTCAAGAATCCTGATACAACGTTCGGCCTCTTACTCGATGGTTATTCGCAAACGGTGACCTTCGGATGGCTCTTGAATCATGGACCTAAGGGCGACTCAAGCATTGAACGTCGGGCAAGCCAACGACCGTTCTTCAAACCTGTAAGTTTGGAACCGCGTCTTGCTCGACTTGCAGTAAATCTTGCCTGTGGACCGCTCGCCAATGGAGCCTGCCTCGATCCTATGACAGGAACAGGTGGGTTCACCATTGAAGCCATCATGAGCGGAAGACATGCCACCGGAATGGACCTTGATGAAGAGATGATTCAAGGTGCAAAAATGAATCTTGAATGGGCCGGTTCTAAGTTGAATCCTTTCGTTTTAGGTGATGCCACGAACATCAAAACAACACTAGCCGATGATGTTGCATCCTTCTCTGGCGTTGTTCTCGATCCACCATATGGCAGGAATTCTCAAGGTTCGATGGACCATCATGCTCTCCTCCGACGAACGTTGGAGAGTTCGGGAGAGGTTGTGGATGGTGGACTTGTTTTGATTCTGCCAAGTGAACCACGAACCGAACATCTGAATCATCCGCTCGAGAGGAGCGAACGTCCTCCACTGAAGCATTATGCATGGGAGACGATTGAGAAGATGCTCGAAGAAACGGGATGGCGCTACGAGAACGCATGGTACGTTTCAGTCCATCGATCGTTAGGACGCGTCATTGTCTACGCAACAAGCGCTCCTCAAGATTGAGCAATTCAATTGCATCTGATTCACTCGGCTCAGGAAAGTCCTCGCGGTGGGGACATCCATCGTCCAGGATGGCATCATCGTTTGAATTCAGAACGATTGGATACTTTCGACATCCTTCTGGACGGACCTCATAGACTGAA
>JBMYJV010000056.1:4252-7052 GCA_049594755.1 Candidatus Poseidoniaceae archaeon | reverse complement strand
TCCTCTTTCGGGAAGGAGGATTTACTGCATGAGCACCATGTGTTGGCCAAATTGTGTGACCACCTCTCGGATTCCAACACTCCAATTCCATACACGATAAGTTCAATTTCAGGCATTGTTCTTCTCAATCATCCTCCAGATTTTTCAGAGAATGAAAGGCGATTTCTGAAGGCACTGGCCAAGAGACGCCCAATTCATCACGTATGCGTTCAAGGGTCCTTTCGTTTAGGATTCCACGGCGCATACATCGATGATGAAATCAAGCCGATTGAAAGAAAAGAGGATTTACCGTCCTGGATTCCTTCACATACAGTTCAACAAGCAAATCCAAAACCAGAAGATTACACGACAGAATCTGTCCATGTCATCAGTTTCGATCGTGCAACTCAGGTGATGGATGCAGCCATTTCGGCACTACAGCACTACAGAAGTAGCGGCGGGGAATCTGTTCTGCTCATCGATGCAAACAAGGATAGGCATAGTGAATGGAAGCGCAGGTTGAGGCAAATCGGTATAACGTGTGATACAGAGGCCGATGTTGTAGGTAGCACGTCTGCCGTTCAGGCCATCCTCCGGTTTCTATCCATCTCATATGGTCAAGATGCCTGGTCCATTACCAAGTTGTTTGACATCGTTCAATCGCAAGCCTTCCCTATTTTGGAGAACTTGTTTCTAGACCTTGAACATCCAATCAGCAAAGATTGGCGACCAAGGCCACATTTGGACGTCATTGAAAACATTGGCCGCAGCTTCCACGTTCTTGGCGGAAGGGGAGCATTGCAACGATGGCTTGGATCACTCTCTGCTGCTACACCGTATTCGATGGAAGAATACCGTCGTGAACGAGAGTTGCAGGCGCTCGAGGAAACTCAGTGGTGGCTGCAATGCCTTGCAGTTTCTTGGTCTGCACTTCTCAGTGAACAGGAGCGAACCTATCTCGAGTCTGGATGCATTGGCACCTCATCACAGATGCCTCTACCGTTGCCTGAGGCCAGTCGAGATCCAAGAGACGTTCTTGCATTGATGCTTCAAGCCTGCGATTGGGAGAGGGTGTTTGGTCGCACACAACGGTATGATGCTTCAGTAGGTGCCACTCAAAACTGGGTCCAAGCAATTGATGCCCTGCTTCAGTACGAATCAAGCGTTGATTTTGTCGAGATTTGCCGACTCGCTTCTGAGCAAACGAAAGCTCCTCAACATCGTGTCGAACATTCTGAGGTAACCATCTGCACCCCACGACAAGCATACGGGGTCGAGGCCGACATGACGCTGTTCGTTGGTTTGGATGCAGAATCGTGGTCAATGAAGGCCGAGCGAATACCTTGGGTGGATGATGCAGCACGAGTTGAATTGGGGTTGACCGATGGTGACCTCCCGATTCGACGTGCTCGTCATTTGTTCAAATCCTTGCTCAATGCCAGCCAACAAGCGATTGTTTTCGAAACAGAACATGATGAATCTGTTGGGAATTCGACCCCTGTTGCTGAGTACCTCTCGATGGTTGAATTGGATGGCAAGTTGCCAAGCCTTCGACGCCCCCCCGTCTTCCTTGAACCATTCATTTCGGAGGGTGCTGGATGGTCGATTGTTACGAGAGATGATGGAAACGTCTTGACCTATCGAAGTTCAATGCTTACAAGCAACGGTAGTGAAGTGGCGATTGAACGTGCGGAAAATACGCTACGAGACCAACGGCAACATGCTGGTCTTGAGATTCAATCTACTCGTCAATCAACGACAGTCGTTCAATCAAGCCGTTCTATTGCCGCCCGATATGAGCGAGAGATTCATCTTGACAGGTTTCGCCGCCAACCAAAATTCAACTCAATGGCAAACGGAAGCACGATGGATTGGTCGACTCGCAACAACCTACTAACGACAACGAATCTCATCATTCAACCAACCGTATCTCAAGCCAATACTGCTGGAGGTAGAACAGCACCAACCTATCCACATCTCGGATTCAAAAAGAATGGGCGTTCAAGAGGGCCTTCGATTGATCCAAGGCCACTTCCTCCTCCAAACTACGCATCTGAAAATTTGGAAGCAATCCTTACAACACAAACAAGAGACGAGGCTTCGAAGATATGGTCTACGAGTCGCTTGAATCCGTGGTTTGTTTGTCCTCGACAAGCTTGGACTGAGCAGGTGCTGCAAGCAAAGGACGCTTCTCCGGAACCGTCAGAAGACATTGCTCCTTTGGCCAAAGGAACACTTGTCCACTCGATTGAAGAGCATCTTATGACCATGCTCGGTATCGACGTTGGCGGCCAACCTCTTTCCATCGGCACACCTATGCACCTCGGTGTTGCACTGTCAGATTTGGAACTATGGCAAAGCGTTCTGAGTCGATTATCGGAGTTGGCACCTTGGCTAGCAAGAACAAACGCCGTATCTGTCCATCGCTGTAACGATTTGATTGGATGCTCCCCTGAAGAGTGGAATGCATGGATTGAAGGAGGCCATGAACTCCCAATCGGTGGTCGATTGGGGCGCCTACTTCTTGCTGATCTTGCCTTGACTTCTGCAGCACCTATCGCAAGTGAGTGGGCTCTTCAACAGCAATCTGAACAATATGTTGAAATCCAAGGGTTCAACGATTCAATGGAGATTTCTTCCTTGAACATTCGAGGTAGAATTGATCGCGTTGACAGTGTTGTTTTCTCGGATGAAGTTATTGAGCAATTGAATGAGAGTGGACTGTTCACTGAAAGTGCTGAAGAGTTGCCATTGATTTTCGATGAAAAAGAACCTCCAGCAAAACGTTTCATCATCATTCGAGATATCAAAACCATTGAAG
>JBMYJV010000056.1:0-4243 GCA_049594755.1 Candidatus Poseidoniaceae archaeon | reverse complement strand
AAAAGAACCTCCAGCAAAACGTTTCATCATCATTCGAGATATCAAAACCATTGAAGGACCAAAACCAGGCCAAGAAGGTTCACGCCATGCTTCCGGTTTGTTCAAGGAAATCCAACTTGCTGTCTATGCGCGTGCTTGGGAGATTGCACATCCGGGAGACAGGGTAATCGGTGTTGGGATTTCAGAAGTTGGCGATGACACGGAACATTTCGTTGAAATCGATCCAAGATTCAAGCCCTATACTTCTCTTCTCAACATCGGTTCACAAACTGCGTATTCAAGCAATCATTTCCGACTACCGAACGAAGGACCAAACCCTCAAAGCAACAGTTTCCGCGCTTGGATGAGTTCTCGAATTACCGCTGCAATACGTGCTCGTGATGCGAGCGAACTTGGCTGGAATCATCCAACACCAGGCTCACACTGTTCGTATTGTTCTTTGGCGAACGCATGCCCTTCGGCCTCTATTGGAGGTGAGTTGAAATGATTTCATTCAACCGAAGCCAGAGACTTGGCCTCAACCTAGACCAGCACATCGCCCTGGATGCAGGAGCAGGTACAGGAAAGACCACCGTTATGGCTGAACGTTATGTTCAACATCTTCTCTCTGCCCAACAACGTGCTACGTATGTGTTACCACCTCCAATCAGACAGGAACCTATTGGTTCTGGAAAGGTCTTGGCTGCAAAACGCGACCGAACACCACTAAACGAATGGAAGGGATTGTTGCCACAGGAGATTGTAGCAATTACCTTCACCCGTAAAGCCGCTTCAGAATTACGTTCTCGCATTCGTCAGCGGATTCAATCCCTGCGCGCACATCCTGTCAGCCAGGAGGATAGAATGGGCGTCCATGACCCTAGACTTCGCCACCAAGGCGATGTTTCGATGTTGATGTCTTTGCTTGAGGCTGCTCCGATTTCCACCATTGATGCATTTCTCTCTGAAATTCTAGCACCACACATCGATTCGGTTGCTCTTCATCTCAGCAAAGAGCAATTACCTGATGAAAAAGCACCGCTCCTTCGAACTCAAGCATTGAATTCCGCTTGGAGAATTCGTAATGCCCGAGATGCTATCGAAGCTGGAATGCTTCAATCCGCTGACGATTTCATCGCTGCACGAAACCGTCTGGCAATCCGACTTGGTGGACAACAGAGCGCTCAAACTGTGTTGGAAGGGCTCCTCGAATCGTCGCTTTTCGTCGAGGAATCAAGACGCCGTTTGCGATCTCGTTCCATACGAGCAGGTATGCCCTGGGATGGAGAAACGCCTCCAGATTACCGCCTCATTGAGGATATGATCTTGCAAGAATGTGAACATTTGATCGACCCCGTGATTGAAGACGTCTATACCATCCTCAATGAATGGGTGGATGTCTTCCTCAATCACCACCACGTCTTTGTTGCGCCAGCTCAAACAGAAACAACCAACACACGATTCAATCAACTCGCATACCTCGCACGTGAGGCGCTTCCTGACGGGCCAATGGAACGTCTACAATGGCTGTATCAAGTTGTAGCCTCTGCTACGACACCTGCTCAACTCGATGAGGTAACACCTTCCATTCTGAAAGGTGGAAACTTTCCTCGAAGCAACTACCTTGCAGGCTGGCCCGCTGGATTGGTGACATGGTCTTCGCTCAAAACGAAGGATGTGCAACCATTGAAAGAACAGGCTACAGCATTAGCTTCAGATGCTGGTCAGCGTTTGCAAGACCGTATCCATGACCCAGCAGACGGGCGTCTTGTTTTCATGCTCTGCAAAGTTGCATATTGCCTCAATCCATCACGGCCTTTCCTACACAGAGAACCAAACGAACGTTACGATCGAGAGCTTCTCGGTCTTGATATCGGGCGAGAACCACCGCAGATGAAGATGCGCGTTTCGAGAGATTTGCAGGTCGAAGTCCTCAACGATTTGTACATCGTGCATTCTGGATGCCAGGATTTGCTTCGTCATTTGAAATCGCAAGAAGAAGCGCATGATTTTGATGATGTACAATTAATGGTCGGTGATTTACTTCTCGTGCGTTGTCCTGCGATTGTTCGTCATTGGTATCCACTCGAAGCAGTTCAAGCCTTGGACGATCTTGGGGATGAACCGTGGTCAGATGAACACATCCGAAGAGCTCTAACGCTGATGCAAGGTGAAGAGGAGAAGTATCTCGATTTGCAACGACGTTATGCGCTCTTGAAACAAATCCGTGCTCGATATCGTGCCTTCATTATCGATGAGTATCAAGATACGAACCCAGAGCATGCCCGTCTTCTCTCACGTCTTTGGGGTCGTCGAGAGGGGATCTCGAAGGAACATCCAGCGCCATCTGGACCATGGGACCCAACCATCTGCATTGTTGGTGATATGAAGCAGAGCATCTACCGATTTCGACAAGCCGAAGTGACCGTCATGCGCCGAATGGTTGCATCTATTCGCG
This sequence comes from Candidatus Poseidoniaceae archaeon, assembly GCA_049594755.1. Classification (GTDB taxonomy): domain Archaea; phylum Thermoplasmatota; class Poseidoniia; order Poseidoniales; family Poseidoniaceae; genus MGIIa-L2. Next base: position 1,806 of record JBMYJV010000056.1, on the reverse strand, counting down.
TTGCGAACAGTATTGAACAGAATGAGCCGAGGCTTGAACCATTCATTCAATCAGGGCATGGTCGAGATCCTCGGCCAGTTGGCGCTGGTGGCGAGTCAGGGTCGTTCATTCAAGCATCGGACTATTCTCGCGACGAACAATCAGCGCCATGGGAATACGTTTCCTTCGGAATTGATGACTCAGGAATGGCAGTTGAAGATACAACAGCGCAGGAGCGAGCAGAAGGACACATACAGCTCCGTACGAATTTCCGAACCGCACCAGGTTTGCTTCGAACACTCAACAATATGTTTGATGATACATTCGACGCTCGGCATCATCAATTCCCTGGAGATTTTCATGCTGCTGCCCAACCTCTCGAAGCTGGACGTGAAACCCCTCAAACTGGAACGATTGAATGGCTTCTACCAACCCAGAACGATACGGGAGAATTGCCTCTGGATATGATGGAAGGGTACAACCTCTACGATGCAAGAAACGCAAATCTACGCCACCTTGAGCACGAACTTATCGCATCACGCCTAGACACGCTTGTTCGAGGTTTACCTACACGGATTTGGTCATCCAGCGTAGCAGATTATGTCGAAATAGAGCCCGAGGAAACAATATCTCCGGAAGATGTTATGATTCTTGTTCATTCGAGAAAACACATTCCCGACCTTATCTCGCGCCTTCAAGCACGTGGTTTGCCAGTAATGGCGGATAAGCAAGGCGAGTTATTGAAGCAACCAGTCGTCCAACCCATGATGGCCGTTCTGGAACTCCTTTCTAAGCCAAATTCGAGGCATGCCGTCCATTCGTTCCTTCGATCGCCAATCGTTGGTGCATCATCCATCGAAATTGAGGAGATAATGGAAGCATCAGATGTCCAAAACTTCTGGATCCATGCTGCACAGTACTTCGTTTCAGCACCGCAAGGCCCCCTTCTAGCAGCACTTGCTCAGTTGGTTCAACATGGTGCGATTTACGAGGTCTTTGATGCCGTGTTGGATCACAGTGATTTGCTGATTGCCTACCCAGACGAATCCGAACGACAAGTTGCAGAGATGTGGTGTGCGTTGGTACAGAAAATCGGTTCCGATTTAGGCCATGAGCCCGCTGCAATTCTGGAACAGATGAAAGCATTCGCAACGCTTGGAAACAAAGGGCCGCAAGCGAGCACAACGCCTACAAGCGGCGCTATCCAAATCATGACAATTCATGGTGCAAAGGGGTTGCAAGCGCCAGTTGTCATTGTAACTGGACTGTTTGAGGCAGGCCGACGTAGTTCGAGTATTGAAGCTCAGAACAACGTCCTCATCACTCCAGACGTCATTGCAGGTAGAATTCAACCATGGAAATCGAAAGACAAACCAGAGGACGCATTATGGATGTTAGCCGAACAGATGAACAAAGCTCAGAATCAGGCGGAACTTCGACGCCAATTCTACGTGGCGCTAACACGAGTGAAGGACAGACTCATCTTTGTCGGTTCGCCAAGTACCCCATGTTCAGTTGGTGAAAATTCGACGATCGCCATGAAAATCAATTCCAAAGGAAACAACATGGGGGATTTGATGATGGATGGATTCCGATACATGGGGGTTCAGTCAGGATCAGAACAAGTATGGAGCCTCGATGGTGATGTATACGGCCAACGTCTCGACGAATATGGTGAACAGGAATTGGAATTCGACCCAATTTCTCTTTTCCATGCAAGTGGATTCATGGACGATTCGCTTCAACAATTACGCATGTATCATCACCCAGATTGCTTCTCGACACAGACGCCAACTTCGCAGTTGGCCAATTGGTTGGCCATTGAAG
>JBMYJV010000055.1:0-7145 GCA_049594755.1 Candidatus Poseidoniaceae archaeon | reverse complement strand
TTTCACTTCCAAATGGCATGGATGCATCACCCGTTGAAGGTATGAGCGATGATGCCATTCTCAACCTCTCTGCAGAAGATTTGTTGACGCAAGGCGATGCCATCATCTCCGAAGTTGCATCGCTCGACAAGCGGGCCATGGTCATTGGTGGAGGCGTGGGCATCGGAGCAGAAGCAGGCGTGATGCTTTCGAGTGAAGGCGTTGAGGCCTCAGGCATCACCACATCGCATGGACTTGGCGTTCAGGTTTCGATCGAAGAAAACGGACAAATGACGAGTTCATGGGAGAGCTGCTCATCTCGAAAACTCATGGAAGGCATTCCAAGTTGCGTCCCGATGGCTGTTGAATGGGCTCAGAAAACACGAGACCCGATTTCAGTTGAAACACAACCCGTCGATACCCCTGTCTTGATGACGCCTCAAGGCATCAGTTCACTGTTCTCCAACATCATTCGTCCGTCCATTCTCGGCGAACGCATGGTGCGCAAAGAATCGTATTGGTCTGAGAAAATGAACGAGCTTGTTCTTGACCAGCACCTCTCTATGCTCGACAATCGTCGAATGGAAGGTGGCTTTGCATCCTCTGCCAGAGATGGAGAAGGCGTCCCTACATCTTGCCATACCATCGTTGAGAATGGAGTTCTCAGAAAGATGATTTGGTCATCTCGTGATGCAGCAAAGAACGTTGCAGAAGGCCGAATCGAAGAGGCAACGACCACCGGTTCAGCATCTCGTGGGAGTCACATGTCACCGCCTACAACCGGTTGTGGAGACGTTCAATTGCTGTCATCAAACAGGCCCCAAACCCGTGAGGAGCTTATCGAGACCATGGATCAAGGATACATCGTACACAGTGTCATGGGAGCACATACAGCCAATCCAACAAGTGGAGATTTCTCGGTTACGACGAGCACCATCCTTCGAATCGAAGATGGCGAAATCAAAGGAGCACTCAAACAAGCTGGTGTATCCGGCAACTTGTTCAAAGCAATCTCAAATGGCGTTCACCTTGGCATGCCATCCTCCAACAATGGCGTATCAAGTACAGGCAGCAACCATCTTTCTGACATCCTCTTCTCTCAAGGTATGCGCATCAATCCGGCCTGAATTCGAGAGGGGATTGTTTATCACCCCTCGTCATTCTTGTACAGTTCCATGGAGGTCATGGGAGTGTATCGTCTTCACCAATCCGCACAAAAGCCCGTCGCCTGTTCTCCGCACAGGCTCAATCAAAACAACACGCCTGGCGGAGGTGAATTGAATGAGCGATGAAGATCGTTACAACGACCACATCTCCGCAGTACTCCAGGAGTGCCCTGGAGCAGATCGAGATGAAGTCAAATCTGCATTCCAAAAGTATGAGGAAGAATTCTTCATTCCACCTCAAGATGCTATTCGATCCATCATCCGACGCTTCAAGAGTGAGTCTGATGCTTCACCTGCGACGTCCAAAACATCCGGCCAAGCCAACCGGCCAACAAAGAAAGTAAGCCGGCTTTCAGAACTGAAAGCAGATGACAGAGACATCGAAATCGAGGTTGAAATCGTATCGCACAATGTCCGTGAACAAATGATTCGTGGTGAATCGAAATCCATCGCTTTTGGACTGTTGGAGGATGATCCTTGGCAAGAGGGAAGTGGAGAACGCACACGATGGGAATACAAAGACTGGGGCAACAACAACAACATCACCCCTGGGTCGGTTGTTCGCATCGAAGGAGCTTCAGTCAACGAATATCAGGGTCGTATGTCCCTCAACATCAACCAATCTTCGCGCATTGCGGTCCTACGAGAAGGTTCACGCCCTGTCGTTGCACCAGGTGAGCCAGTCGATATCGCAACGCTACCAAGCGATGGGTACGTTTGCGTTGTCGGACGCCTGATGTCCTCACGTGCTGACCAAATCCATCGAAGAGATGGAAGTGGAAGCATCGACGTCGTTCGTGGCCGTCTTGCCGATGAATCAGGCGCAATTGGCTTCTTGTCATGGGAGCCGTTCGAATACGAGGTAGGTACCTTGTTGAAGATTGATGGAGCACAAGTCAAAACCTTCCGTGACACGCCTGAGTTGAATTTTGGACGTACCACAAAAATTGAGCCTTTCCATGATGCCAACTTCGCCAATACTGACACGCTGAAACAAGGCATGGTATCGACCATTAGCACACTTCGAGACGGTTCAAAGGATGTTGAAATCGTCGTCAACATCACATCCTGGGAAAAGAGAACGTTCACGAAAGATGGTGAAGAGCGCTACCTGTGGTCTGGTCAAATTGCAGACCCAACGGGCCAGTGCCGTGTCAGCGCTTGGACCGATTTACCAATCGATACCTCGTCTTTACCGATGACCGTTCGCATCACGGACGCACGTGTTCGTGCTTGGCAGGGCATCCCCGACATTACCATCGATCGAGAAGACCAATTGACCATCCTCGAAGAAACACCATGGGAAGGAGAACTTGACCTTGAGAACCTCAAAATCGAGGTGCCTCTCGATGAGCTCGTCTCAGGGCCAAGTCGAGTTGGCATCGCAACACGAGGAACAATCGTGTCCGTGCGAGAGGATTCTGGAATTATCATGCGATGTCCAGAGTGCCGTCGAGTACTTCGAGAAGGCCAGTGTTTTGAGCATGGAGCTGTTGAAGGTAACGAGGATGTTCGTCTACGCCTTGTCCTCGATGACAAGGCATCAACTTGCGCACTCCTCATTTCGAAGGATGCTGCATTGAAGTTGCTCAACACCGACCACGCAACGATGGTTGATGAGATTCAGGCCAACGGTTCGATGGCCTTTGTTCAGAAGATTCGAGATCAACTCCTCGGATGCGAGGTGGATGTTAGTGGACGTATCATCAACGATGGCCAAGGTGCGATGATTCTCTGCGATGGTGCCACACTCGCCGATGCAGACACTGGTTTGATAGCGACCGAACTTCGTGCACAATGGGGGTTGCAATGATGGAAACGTCTCGACAAATCCAACGACAACCAGCATGGTTCATGCTCGCTTCAGAATTTGGTGAATCGACTCTCAACGAGAAAGGTTCGGGAGAATTCGACCCCACCTTCGTCATCACCAAACTCGGGGCTAAGGTCAACCGTGTTATCGTTTCAGGGCTAGTTGAGCGTCTCGAACTGCGTGAAACGAGCAATGGCTCCCAAATGTATCAAGGCCAGTTGCGTGACCCATCAGGTCTTCACTATTTCTCTGTCGGCGAATATGCGTCGGAGTCCATGCGAGAATTCGTTGTCCAGTTGCTCGACAAGGTCGATTCTGGAGAACCAGTCCTGCTCAGCATGACTGCGAAGGCTCGCTGGTACCAGACCGATGAAGGCGCTGTCTACACGTCGCTTCGTCCAGAGGAAGCCGCAGTCGTCACACGAGAGCGCTACGCTTCTTGGTTGGTCCGAACATGTGCTGCAACGCTGGAGCGTCTCGACCAACATCAGAAATCACTGAATTGTGAACCGACAAAAGAAGCGATGCTCAAAGAAGAAATTCGGCCTGAGATGGTGGACGGACTTCTTTCTGCTCAGACGCATTACGGGCAAATTGACACAGAGGGCTATCGACTCAACGTTATGCAAGCGCTCGACATTGCCGAAGGAAAAATGGCTGCAGCGACGACAGCGCCTCCAACATTGAACCTCCCAGAACCTGACGGAGGCGATGATGCAGAGGCAAGCGCTGGAGGAGAGGATTTACAAGCGGTCATCCTTGAATGCATTCAAGCGATGGACAATGGAGAAGGTGTTGATTTCGAGTCCTTGGTTCGAAATTTGGCGGCACGTGGCTTTACACGTGAACGATCAGAAGCTGAATTGGACACAATGAGTGATGATGGCATCCTGCATGAGCCACGATTTGGTTGGTTCAAGATTGTAGCGTGAGCAAATTGTTCCATTACATTCAAATCTCGCCTCCACCCTCAACCACATAGGGGTCAATATGGCAGGCATGGATTTCTTCATTCGACCGGCAACTGGAACAGGTTCTGCAGATTGGATTCGCATTCCCAATGCGGACATTGATGTGAAAATTGCACGACGTCTCACACGCACCATTATTCGTGGTGGAGAAGGCGATAATCTCCATGATGAAGGTGCTGAATCCACGATTTACACGGTGCGCGGAATCCTGTCGATTGACGATTACAAGAAAATCCTGAAAATGTTCCGTACAGGTCAACCGTTTATTCACGATCCATTCGAAGAACGCGATGTGAAGGTGATTTTCGCATCGCTGGAATACGAAGGATCAACTGAGAAATTTGTTTTCGAACTTATTGAAGACGTTATTTGAGGTGTTGAACATGAGGAAACTTGACGAAAAACGTGAAGTCCTTTACGTAATTCGTGCCATGGATGTCCTCATGTCCTCCGGTATTGGTTTGGAAGCAACCGTTCACAGCATATCTCAAGGAGGATATGGCATCATTTCTGAGGATTTCAAGAACATGATGGATAAAGTACGCAAGGGCGGTCGTCCACTTGCGAAGGAAATCAAAGCCCTCATGGGTAAAGTCGAAACTGAAGGGTACCGACGTTTGCTCAACATCATGCACATGAACATCACACAGAATACAGACATCATCGAGACGCTCAAAAAGCAAGGTTCTCGAATGGAGGAAGAACGTACAGAAGACGTCTCGAAATACATCGAAGATTTGAGCGGCGTTCCAGAATCATTGCTCTCCATTGGGATGATTGGTCCAATTATTCTCGCAGTTCTCGGATTGTTTCCACAACTTGTCGGAGACATGGGATCGTTCTTCAGCATGCCAGAACAATCAACCATCGACGTTGTTGTCAACATCGGCCTTTTCCTGACCCTCTTCGCCATGATCATGATTGGTCTCAAAACCCACACAAAGGACCCTGGATTGTGATATCATGCTCTTCCGTTTCCTTGAATCATTCAGCAATCAGCCAATGATGTTGATGCTTGGTGTCGTAGGACTCGCCATGATTGGTGGAGGCATTCCTCCTATCCGTGAGCGCATACGACGACGTAAAATCGAAAACGCACTGCCTTCCTTTTTGGAAGGATTGTCCGATGAAGTCGGTGCAGGGCTTGGTATTCAGGAAGCCATGCAACATCAGGCAAAGACTGCGCCCGCACCGCTTGGTCCTCTCCTTGTTGAAACGCTCAAGGAAAGTCACTCCTCATCGTTCGATGCCGCACTCTCGAGTTTTGCTACAAAGTCTCGTTCGTCGCAAGTGCAACGTGTCATGCATCTTCTTGAAACTGCAATTGAACAAAACGCTCCGCTACAAGAAATTTTGATGAATCTCTCCATGGATTACGAGCGTTTGAACGACCTCATGAACAAGCGAGAGTCGGAGCTCCAAGGCCGAGGAATCCTCATTGTGTTGTTCGTCTGCATCGGCCTTCCAGGCCTTATCGGATTCCTCGTTGGCCTCTTCACACCTGCTTCATCCGGCTTCCAAATTGAAGGCTTCCTCTCGACGTTCAGTTTGTTCTTTGCTGCCGCAAGTGCTGTCGGTGTCGCTGTCTCTGGCCGAATGTTAGGCCGTATGCGAGACACCATGTGGTTCGTTCCTGGTTGGATGGCCATGTCAATGTTCATTTTCCTAGGTGCAACAAAACTCATCGGAGGTTGAACAATGTCTGAACAAATTCTCGAACAATACGGAAATGTCACAATCTATACTGAATCGAACCATCCTTCCCCAATTTACCATGTCGAAGGCTCGGTAGCACCAAATCCACACGGAGACCTTGCTGTCTTGTTTGAGGACGACAATCTGGAAGAAGTCATGTACAATGGTGGAACACAATGTGTCAAAGTTGCTCATCGAAAACATGGCATGTGCCGGACGAATGTTTGGATCAACGATGAAGCCGGTCTTCAAATTGCCAAGAATATTGCTGCATTCACGAACGTTCCGCTTGGTGACGGTCCAGGCATGGTCCCAATTTTCGATGGACGTCTTCCAGATGGATCCCGTGTCAACGGTACCATTCCTCCTGTATCACCAGATGGTCCAACGTTGACCATTCGAAAATTCAAGGAAGACCCATTGACGATGATTGACTTGGTGAAGTTTGGAACGGTTAACTCACGTCTTGCCGCCATGATGTGGGTTTGGATTGAAGGGCTTGACAGCCGACCAGCGAACTTTGTTATTGCTGGCGGAACGGGTTCTGGTAAGACAACGACGCTCAACTGCCTTGGAATGTACATCCCATGGCACCGCCGTCTTCTAACGGTCGAAGATACCGCTGAATTGCAAGTCTATCACGACCACTGGTTGCGAATGGAAACACGACGAGAACGTCCAGATGGAACACCAGAAGTCGACATGAACGATTGCCTGAAATCGAGTCTACGTATGCGTCCTGACCGTATCATTGTGGGGGAAGTTCGTGGACCTGAGGCTGCAACGCTTTTGACAGCCATGAACACTGGTCACGATGGTTCCTTTGGTAGCCTGCACGCAAACACTGCCCAGGAAACCGTCACGAGAATGATCAACCCTCCTATGAACGTACCACCAATCATGTTGACTGGTCTCGACCTCATCATCATTCAAGCACGACTCCACGTCAATGGGAAGACTGCACGTAAAATCACTGAAGTCGCTGAAATCGCAGGTATGGAAGGATCGAAGCCTCGATTGAACACGATCTGGAAGTACAATGCTGCAACAGACCAAATCGAAGAGACAGGAATTCCTTCCAACCTCAGGGAAGTCATATGCAAAGCAGCTGGTGTAACTCCTGATGTTTTCGAAAAGCACGTTCAACAGCGACAGCAAATCATAGAGGATCTCATCGCTCGAGACATTACAGACATACAGTCAGTCACCACAGTGATTCAGAACTTCTACGCTCAGAGTCATCACTGACCATCTTGCAATCGAAGGCGAGAGAGTAACGCATCGACTCGGTCAATCTGACCACGCACGCCACCGACTCGATCTGATGCATCAGCAACGGATTCTGCGAGTCGCATTTCTGGTTCTTCTTCCTCAGCCTGCTTAGGCTTGAATGTTGCAGCAAGGGATTTCAATTCAGCAACAATGGATTCGACGTGCTCATCACTGACAAGGATTCCTGGAGCCAATCGTGGAATTTGATTTGGTGTAAGGTATCCCAACTCCGTACCAACAATACCTGCA
>JBMYJV010000054.1:0-7215 GCA_049594755.1 Candidatus Poseidoniaceae archaeon | reverse complement strand
CGCGTCATGCTTGGAGCCGCCATGATTACTCTTCTCCACTGGCAGTTTATCAAACAATTGCCTCTAAACCATTAAATTATTTACTATGCATCATATTTTATGCATTTTGCATTATAATGTTTGAACGACTCCTTGCGGCAAAAACCAAGCATTCATGATGTGCATCAACATCCTAGAAGCATGAGCAACCCTGTAACTCTTGAAATCGGGAACCACGCCCCCTCCTTCAAATGCCAAGATTCAGCGGGAAACGAGCATGATTTAGCAACATATGGCGCAGAAGGAAAAACAGTTATTCTCTACTTCTACCCTCGAGATTCAACACCAGGATGCACGAACCAAGCGTGTGACTTTCGAGACAACATGGGTCGGTTGAACAACGAGGATTATGTTGTCCTTGGTGTATCCAAAGATTCCGAAACATCCCATGAAAAGTTCATTGCGAAACAAGAACTCAATTTTCCGCTCTTGATGGATACAGAGGGACATTTGCACGAACTGTTCGGAACATGGCGCATGAAGAAGAACTACGGAAAGGAGTACCTCGGTTGTGTCCGATCAACATTCGTCATCAATCCAGATGGAACGCTCAAATGGTGTCGATACAACGTCCGAGCAAAAGGTCACGTTGACATGCTCATGCGTGAGCTTGGATTCGAAGAATGAGGGTCATCCATGAACCAAGACGTTGGTGGCGAGCGCGTGGCCTTGTCCGCCACATCGTGTGCCTACGAACCATGCTACATTGGCAAACATCTCAAGGTTGGTGAGAATGTCTCGATCGGTTCGATGTGTCACATTGGCCGCAACGTCACCATTGGAGCCAACAGCAACATACAGGGGTCGAACTACATCGCAGACAAGACCATCATCGGGAATTCTGTCTTCATCGGCCCAAATTCAACCATTCTCAACGATAAGTATCCTCCATCAGGTGATGCAAGCAAATGGATTCCGGTTCAGATTCATGATCACGCAGTCATCGGAGGAGGATGCACTGTCCTACCGGGCGCTCACATTGGAGAGAGGGCAGTGCTTGGAGGCGGTTCCGTTCTGACGAAACCCCTTCCGGATGGAGAAGTATGGGCTGGAAATCCTGCACAATTTCTTATGACTCGGGAAGAGTACGACAAAAAGAGGTGACGATGATGGAAGGCAAAGCACACGTCATCTCGTTTCTCAAGAAATGCATCGATTATGCCAATGCCTCCATCGAACGAAAGCAAAAACGTGGCGATGTTGAAGACATCGCAAAATGGGAAGCGTATCGCGACTACACCGCACACGCAGTGATGGAGGTCGAAGCAGGTGAGCTTGACCGATGGTTTCCCCCTCAACAAAAGGCGCTTGGTGAATCTGAAGTGAGCAGTCTCAGCCTTGATGCACTCACCCACGATGCCCGCTCCGCATGGTTGACGAATCTTGCAAGTCCACGACCGTTGGCGCTCATCGCTACTTCATCCGACGAAGGAGTTCGCAACATTGCCCCTTACACCTCGCTGTCAGTTGTATCCAATTCACCACCGATGGCGGTTGTATCGCTCTCAGCAGACCGCAACGATCGTTGGAGAGATACCTTGCTGAACATGCGAAAGACAAAGAAGGCTGTTCTCAACTTCCTCCCGGTCTCATTGGATGCAGCAACCGTGGTTGAACAAACTGCAAAGCCAATCGCCCACGGTACGAGCGAGTGGGAGGCGTTTGGGTTGGAACCTTTGGAAACAAACGAACTCGTCATGAACAATGCTGCCTTTGCCATCGTTGGTGAATTGGTTGAGGAAGTCAATCTTCCCGATGCTAAAGCCAAATTAGCCATCCTCCGGTTGTCGGACATTCTCATCCCAGGTGGGCTTGATGATGCTCAACCTGCACACATTCTCTGTCAACACGGTTTGAATCGTCTCATGGCAACACCGACAGAGTGGCATTACAACATCGATCGCAGTGTTTGAGAAAGTCCGTCTTCGAGTGTAGTGCTGGCCTGCCAATTCAAGTGCGTCTTGGTCTGCTCGAGATTGGGCAAACGGCGTTTTGAGTCACCCGGATGTCCTTGGTCGTAGCGAATTCGGACCGTTTGACCTGTTTCGTTTCCAACAAGTTCAGCGATTCGTTGAGCAAGGTCAAGCATGGTACATTCTTCCTCAGAACCGAGATTCAAACTCATTCCTTCAAGACCTTCGAACATACCTGCGGACTCAATACCACGAACGAGATCATCAATGTAGGTCAACGAACGAGTTTGTGAACCATCACCATGAACGATGATTTCTCCCTTCTTTACGGCGCGTTGCAGCATCATTGCGACCACTTGACCATACTCGTTGCCGAGCAATCGAGGCCCATACCCATTGAATGGGCGCACAATCCGTGCATCAAGACCTTGGCGAACAGCGTGTTGGACAGCCAGTTCACCGAGATACTTGCTCGCTCCATAGGCATGTCGTTGGTGTTCGTGAGCGACAGGAAAAACCGAGGCTTCATCCCCTCCGAGTGGCATGATTTCGGACTCTCCATATGCTTCAGGTGAAGAGGTGAAGACGTAGCGACAGTTGTTTTCTTCTGCAAAATCAAGGGAACGCAACGTCGAATTGAGATTTACATCCATCACCATTCTCGGTTCTTCATGGAACCACTTGGTTCCATTGATGGCTGCAAGATGATAGACGAGGTCAACACTACTCGGGTTTTCGATCATCTCGTACGTAGTTGAAATACATGCGTCTCCTTTGATGAACGTAATGCTGTTTTCAACCATACGTAAGTTCTCTTTCGATCCCCTCCAACAATTATCGATAACAACGACGTCGTGGCCTTTTTGTACAAGAGATTCAACAAGACTTGAACCAAGAAAACCAGCACCTCCAGTGACGAGGATACGCATTGTCTCACACTCGCTCAAGAATTTCAATCGAAACCTGTCCTTGTTCTCGCTTCAACCGGACAAGGTCTCCATCATTGACCGTCATGCATGGATCCTCCTCAAACCCGTGTCCATATGGAACGTTCAACAGCGAACATGCAGGAAGCGTCAACGGGCATACGTCACGGTTGACGATGGCAAGCGGCCCTTTGTTTTCGTACAACAAACCCATCAAAACGTAAGGGGCAACCGTTGAGCCAGACCCCTTTGGATAGATGAAAATGGTATCCTCAATCGCACGACCATCAAGAGGATGTCCGGCTTCCTCAACAACGCCGGTATCACGGTTAACATAGCCAAGATACGTAATTGGAACGTCGGTCACCATCGCTCGACCTTCAACACAGAAGTCACCTTGTGAATTCAAACCAGAACCGTTGATGGTTCGAAGGCCAGTCTGCAACGTCTTTGCGCTAACGTGACCACCGTGCGAGGATTGGGCAAGGGTAGGCGTTGGACCTTTTGCTCGCTCAGGGTCAATGGCATGACGAACGCATTCCTCGATTGAAGCAACACTCGTTGGAATCCGATTTAGGCCACTGGTCAGGTAGTGTTCTGCTTTCATCGAATTTGTCAACAAATGATTGTATTTTTCACGGTTGTAGGGTGTGACCTCTGGACAAGTGTCAACGAGAACCAATGCACCTGCTTCTTCCAACATTGAAACAGTTCCATCCGCCTCGGCTAAAGCATAATTCTCCTGACTTGTGAACACCCATAGCCGTTGATTTGGTATCGATTCTCCAAACTCCATGTGTGTGCGAAGCGCAGCTGCAGTCGTCCGCATTTCTTCCAAACTGGCTTGCGGACATCCAATAACGATGAGATCAACCTTTCCTTTTGGACTGAGTTCCTCATAGCGTTCTTCAAGATCCGATTGAGTGAAGACGAGCGTTCCTTCCCAATCGATGGAATCAATGGGTTGCGTTGGTGGTTCAGTATGCCCTTCAACCCACATCATCGGTGAGCCGTAATTAGCCGCAGCAGCCGTTAACGCCTTTTTTCGTGCAAAGGAAATGTACGCATCGAGGCCTTCTACATATGGCATTGGCCCGAACGGCAAATCCCATTCAGGCTTCGCATTCTTACCAATCCAATCACCAAGGATGGAAAAATCGGAAAGCGTTTCAAGTTCGCATTCAACAACGACCTTGATGTTCGGTTGACGATTGGACTCGAGGTGCAACCCCCATGCTGGAGCATATCCAGTTAGGGCTGTTGCGAGGGCGCTCAAGCCTGATTCACGATTGGTGATTAACGACGTCCATGTGTTGGAATAACAAACGGCATTCGACTCGGCCCACGATGCAGTCTCACCCTCAATTTCAATTCCCCTGTCGTAAGGTGTACAAGACAATGTTGCTTCAATGCCAAGTCGGTCATAGGCCTGAACAATCTCGAATTGTTGCTCAAGGAAATTGGGCCATGCGATACCCATTTCTTCCATTTTTTCCCGATCGCATCCAGCAGAATTCAACGTCGTCGGAATAACAACCGTTCCATCATCGCCTCCACTCAAATCCTTGAGGAAAGTACGCAACCCATGGCCTCCAGTAATCACAGAAACGCCAGAAACGTGTGCGTGATCGACTTCGACGAAGGATTCTGCTTTCGCAACACGTGCAAGGTCGACCACGAGGCGAGCAGCCTTCTGACGGGTTGGTCCTTCCTTGCCTTCCAATTGCTCCGACAAACGCTTTGGAAGTTGCATGAAGTGACGCAGACATCGGCGCTTCATCAAGACTCGTGTTCACAACCGATGGTTTTGATACGGTTGACGTCGCTCCTCCGTTTATGTCCTCAACTGAGAACAACACACAAGGAGCCCGCCGTGATGACCAACAAACACGTTTTCTATCACGTGAAAACATCGTCAAGATGTTGAAGACGACCATCGTACTTAGCGCACTGTTCATGTCCATCTGGGCGGTTGTGCTCAACCAGTCGGTTGTGTCACTCGATGTATCGGAAGATGAAGAATCTGCCATTCTTGTCGAAACAGAAGGCCGTGAAGCAGACGTCTACTGTCCAGAGGGTGGAGCAGACATCTTCCTTGGTACCGATTTTGATGGTGATGGAAAGCTCTCAACAAATGAAATCACCACCAGCACCAAGGTGTGTCATGGTCAACAAGGTCTTTCTGGACCTCAGGGTCAATCTGGACAAGATGGGGAAAACGGATTCAATGGCAACTCAAGTCTTGTCAATCTGACGGCATTATCACCTGGAATTCCTTGCCAATTCGGAGGAATTCAAATCCAATCAGGAATCGACAACGATCACAACCAATTCCTCGACGAGGAAGAAGTGCAAACAACGGCCCATATCTGCGATGGGCAACTCGGAGACGAGGGGCCTGAGGGTCAGCAAGGAACCGATGGGGCGCAAGGTTTCTCTGCTCTCATTGAACAACACCAAGCTCCAACCTCAATCTGTCCTCAAGGCATCGTTATGCACTTCGGTGTTGATGATGGAACCGACATGGCGACTGCCAATGATGGAGTTCTTCAGCAAGACGAAATTCGAGAATCCTTGCAAATTTGTTCTGAGCAGTTGTATGAAGGATTAGTTTTTGATTCCAATACCGGAGTCACAAATGGATTCTCCAGTGAGTGTAGTAGAATCCAGACATCGGACATTGTATTGTTTTCTTCAAACGATGGAACCAACGGATGCGAACTTTGGATTCTCGATCAAGACAACGCACCATTAATGCTCATGGACATTCATGCATCTGGCGATTCGATTCCAGGACGTGAACTTGGCATTCACGTTGTCGAAACGGATCGTGGACAACGCTTCTTCTTTGATGCTGATGATGGTGTACATGGACGTGAACTGTGGGTGAGCGATGGAACATCCATCGGAACAACCATGCTCGGAGATATGGAATCCGGTGATGCCATCGATTGGAACTCGGAAATCACGACATGGATGAACGGTATTGTGTTCACAACGAACGGGCAACAAGGGAACAGAATGTGGTGGAGCAATGGAAGTGTGACCACATCCATCTGGCAAGCGCCGTGGTTTTCTGCTTCTGCATCATCGGATTTGATCAATCAATCCGTTGCAATAACGTCGATTGGTCAAGGTCTACTCCACGGTGATGCATCGGGTCTTTGGTTTGCTGCGAAAGAGACACAAATTGGACTCGAAATGATGTACCTTGACAACAACGGGACGCTGCATATGTTCGATTTGCAACCATTCGGTGATTCTTCACCGTCTCGTGGTGTTTCGGTCGATGGTGGATATGTGGTCGTTGCTAGTGATGGGACTGGACGACAACTGGCGAAGTTGGATCATGATGGAGGCTACCAGTGGCTGACCTCAATGACAAAAGAAGGAACGACCACACCAACATCCGTGGTTGCTCCTGCATTTGGAATCCACAAACTCGGTGATACGCTCGTCTTTGACGTGGTCTACAGAGGTGCTGATGCAACGTTGTTCGCCTACTCCTTGACCAACGGAATGCTTCAGGAACTCAGTTCAAGCATTGTTGCACCAGGTCACAGTGTTGATGTTGTCTCGAATGGAAACACGATTTGGTTTGATTGTGTTCAAGCCAATACGGGCATGGAGATATGCCAAACCGATGGGACCGTTATGGGTACAATGTTGACGCTTGATTTGATGCCTGGTGTGAGTGCAAGTCAGCCTAGGTCGTTTGCCTACGTTGATTCGACATTGTATGTGCTCGCTGAAGGGTTGGATGGTTCAGGAACAAACAGTGGACATGCATTGTGGTCCATCGATGGAAACGTTGCAACGCTCGAACTCGACGTGTGGTCTGGCGTTGGCAACGATTCCAATGCGGGCACATATGGGTCACTTGTCGCAACATCGAACCATCTATTGTTCGTTGCCGATGATGGCCAACACGGTCACGAATTGCATCAATACCTTCGTTCATCCATCCGAGATCAGTGGATGGTTTGGGATTGAACACGATCAATGCAATACGAGCATGATTCACCAGGAACATAGGCTGGGTGAAGCTGTTCTTTCGGTGTCAAGGGTTCACGGCATGCAAAGCATACCGTGGTTCCAGTCTCCGTAAGATCAGGAAGGAGTGCAACTCGCTTGTCAAAGACGAAGCACTCACCGTCCCAGTAGTCGCCTCCAACTTGTTCAAAGTAGCCAAGGATGCCTCCTTCAAGCTGCTTGATGTTGGTGAAACCCGCATCTTTCATGATGACGCTGGCTTTTTCGCAGCGGACGCCTCCAGTACAGAACATGACGATTTCTTTGTCTTTGTAAGATGAATCCATCTCAGAGACCGCTTGAGG
>JBMYJV010000053.1:2509-7227 GCA_049594755.1 Candidatus Poseidoniaceae archaeon | reverse complement strand
CGATTACAACTGCAGACAATCTCTCTGGCCAAGTTCTGGCGAAGAAGGGAGAACTTCCTGAAGTCAGAACAGAGTGTTCAATTCAGGTCAATCTGATGAAGAACATGGTCGCTGGCGATGGTGAGGAACCTGAAACCATTCATCCACTGCGCAACAATGAGATGTTGATGGTCAATGTTGCGACATCCACATCGGTCGGTATCGTCAAGGGTGTTGAGAAGAACAATGCCAACCTACACTTGCGCCTCCCAATTTGCGCAGACAAAGGGCAACGAGTATCGCTCTCACGCCGTGTTGGTGCGCGATGGCGACTCATCGGTCACGGAACCATTCAATGAGGTGAATGCATGGGCGACGTGCTCATCGATGCCTGTGGGTGGGTCGCACTCATTGATGGATCGTTCAACATTGACGTGGCTCTATCGAATCTAGTCGGGCCACCTCATTTCATTCTCATCGACTTGGTTCAAGAAGAGCTTGAAGAAATTGAAGCAAATCGTCCCCGTGGAAAAAAACTGATGCTTGAACTCTTGATGCAGCGGTCCACACTTGTTGATTATCCAACAATGCACACGGATGATGCACTCCTGGAAGTGGCTGATGAACGAGGCATCCCTCTTCTCACAGTTGATGCAAATCTCAAGCGAAAAGCCCTCGAAAATGGAATTGGAATTCTTGAAGTGGTCAAAGGAAAAAGCATCAGATTGGTTAACGGTCTATAGAGAATTCCTTTTGGAGATATTAATCCCTGCTTGAAGGATTAATAAATTAAATTCTATATTCTCAATAAAACGTCGGTGGACTTGTTATATATCGCGACTTTTGTATTAGAATTATGGCTGCCGGCATGAGTACCAATATGAGTAATGAACAACGCACTCTTCGAAACAAACTCATCCAGCTTGGTGCAAACGAGAACACAGCGAGCGTCCTCCTCTGTCTTCACCACCATGGTGCTTCAACCTCAAAGGATCTCCAGTGCCATTGCAACATTCGACAACCTGATGTGAGCATGGCTATTGCAGAACTCCGTGAAATGAATCTTGTCCATTTTTCTCCACGAACCGAAGCAAGTCGTGGCCGTCCAGCTCACATCTATCGTCTTCGCAACAACCTCGAACAATCGATTCAACCCTTCGTTAATCAAGCAAGGAAGCGAGCAAAAGAAATCCTCAATGATGTGGAAGCCATTGGTGATTTAGTTTCGAAAGTTGAGCCACAACACAGCAACGAGTTCACGGCAGCGTGAACAAGACGTCGTCTCCATGACCGTCAAGAAGACGGAGTTTGACGCCTGCATCAATCCAAGCATGAGCGTAATTGATTGCTCCAAATGCACGAATAAGATCGCCTTGATCAAGGAAATACTGTGCATCATTCGCATAGTCGTCCGCCATCGAAAGCAAGGTCTTGAGCATCGTTTCTTCGTCAGGTGTTGATGCCAAAGGCGTGGCTTTTGCACGAGCTTTCTCTGTAATTGACAAGTAATGTTTCACGCGTTCTACCGTCAGTGTTTCATCAGGATTCAGCTGAATCACCACCCTTTTGTCGTTTCAGAAGGCGCTGTACGTCCTCTTTTCGTCCCAATGCTTCGTAGAGTTCGATGGCGCGGGACAAACGTCCTTCATCTTCCGCAGTGAGCGCTCTCTGGAACAATTGTCGACGTTCTTCCCATGAACGAGCGAGTTTCGCATCTGCTGCTTCTTTTTGTCGATGGCGTCGTTGTTCTTCTGCAAGATGAGGTGCTACCCAACGTCGAACCAAACCATCTCGGCGACATGTCACCATCGAATCACGTCCGAGGTTGATCAGCATATCACCGAGATTCATGCCCTCTCCAATTCTTGTTTCACCTGTTTCTGAGCTCATGTGATCGAGATGTCCTTCGATACCAAGCACCCACCATCCATCACCAGCACGCGTGGCAACAAGCGGCTCGAGCGATTCGATTTCAATGCGCTCAATCGCATCCCAACCGTACGGGTGTGGAATTCCATCCCACAACTGTCCATCTGCGGATTGGAGAAGCATATGGCCTTCATTCAAAGGAGAAACCCAACTCCATACAGTCGTATCAACAACTCGACGTTTGTCTTGCTGAGCAATTTGGCCACAATACACGACTCCACTAGCATCTTGCCAGAGCAGGTGTTCACGGTCAAGCCACCCGATGAGCCGACGAACTACACCAGAGTGCATGCGTCGTATGCCAACACCGTTTGCATCAAACAAGTGCAGATTACCATCTCGTCCAGATATGACCCAGCCTCCGCCAGGGCGGTTGAGAAGTTGCAAGAAGCCCCCAGGACATGAACGACCCTCATGAACCATGGAACCATCAACCGTATTGAGAAGGTAGAACGCGTGTGCAGCCAAGACACCAATCCTGCCATCTGCATTGCAAATAGCATGAACCTTGAACGGCATAGTTCGTTCCCATTGGATCTTATTGGATTCATCAAACAAGACCAATTCAAGTCCGTACGCTACACAAAGATGCCCATTGACAGATTCAATTGCACTTACTCTTGATGGTGCTTGCCAAGACCAACTTACCGACCATGTCATCATTCATCACCTCCAACAATGCCCCAAGCAATCAATTGTGCTAACGCACTCCTCGTTAGACCAAACATTCGCGAACGCCCAACCATCCGAGCATGCAGGATTCCAGCTTTGTGCAGTCGATTGCAGATTTGGGAAAGACGAGCTCGTTTGATGGAAAGGCGTTCAAGCAACGCAGGATCAGATGGGGAAATTGTCCGACCTTTTGCTTCAGCAACGACAATTGATTCAGATGCTGAGAGAGAACTCAGCACTGCAATACTGAGAACGTGTTCTTCTTTCTGAGTCAAGCGTGGCCTCGATAACGCACGGAGTTGCTCGACAAGTTGTTGATCTCCGTGCAAACCCATTCCAGAAGGTTGCAAGACTTGAGTCAAAAGTCGAGTGAAGGTTTCGATGGCATTTCTATCGAGTTGACTTGGTTCAGAGAGTTCCACTTCCTCCGAGTAACCAGAATCCAATTGTTCGTTGTAGAATGTATGGACCTCTTCTGATTCAATCGCCTCGACTTCTTCGCTCTCATCTTGTTCGGACAAAGAAGGAAATTCTTCCGCAGACCAAAACGCAGTTCCTTTGTCTGTTTCCTTGAATTGGCCTTCAGGAGGAGGGCTTTTGTCTTCAATTGCGATGATGTTTCGATTGCGTAATCCTCCAAAAGCACCGACAAAGGGTAGACTACGTTCTGTGACATAGGAATCTTCTGAGGCCTCACTCTGTACCTCTATGTGCTCGATGGGGTCATCCTCTGGCTCTTCCTCAGGTAGTTCAAGGGGTTCATCGAGAATCTTGAAATCAAGATCAAAGCCACTTGCTTCTGTCATCCCTGGTGCTTGTTCCCATTCTTCTTCCACCAATTCATCATCCAACGGTTCATCCACATCCATTGAAGAAGGAGCGTCCTCAATTGCCTCGGGCTCAGGAACGACTTCTGCAGTCGATTCGACTACCGGAGGTACATACGTAGGCTGAGACGAACGAATGTTCGAGGCATTGTGTGTTCCTGAAACAACGTTCCGAAGAACTCGAATCAAAGAGCCAGGGTGGCCGCTCTGACTCAATTGGAGGAGACGATTTGCATCTTCTGATGACATTTGATAAGGTTGCGTAGATACTTTTGCAATTCGCCTCTCGACCATGGCTTTGATGCCATCATGCCCTAATTCAGGCATCGTTCGTAGTTCAAAACGCTGAAGCAATTGTTCAGAGATAAGGGATTGTTGTTGAGGATTGATGGCGATAATGATCAACGCAGGGAGACTCTCAAAAAAGTGAAGCGAGGAACGTAAGCATGCTTCGAGAGAGGAAAAATCCGCCATATCTGCATCGATGGTGATGAGAGGAAGCATTTGACGCGAATCGTGAAGCATACGACGCAATTCACGATTCAATTTTGAATAATCATGCGGTGGTGAACCATCGATCAGTTGTGCATACATGTCTTTGAGCAACTCAACACCAGGTTCAGAGAACGCAATGCGATCGATCTTCAGATGAAGGTTCGTTCTTGAACTCAAACATTGCATGAACGATGTTTTTCCTGAACCAAATTCTCCCACCAGAAGAATACGATTCGCCGATTTGAAGGTAATTTTTCGTTCGAGATCATCGAACAACGCGTGGCGACCAACCAACAAATCGGATTCATCTTTCTCCAGCGGACTGGATGAAAATGGATCTTCGGTTAGTGAAGGAAAACCAAAATCGATTGTATTTCCATGCATGCCCGAGCAACTTTGACCAAGTATATGATGTTTCACGGATGGAGAAGGACTTAGCAACGTGTTATGAGACGTTAATCAAATCACCAAGCGGATTTTGCAGCACGAATTAACGCTGCATTAACGCAAATATAACGCGTTAATTTAGGCGTTAAACGCGTTAAGTGCATCCGATTGGTTCATGCATCGCATAGCCTTGGGTCGATTTGAGTGGACACCATGCCAGTGGACAACAGCCGCCTCAAAGGGTTCTACAAACTTGATGTTGAACAACGTCGACGAATGGTTGCAGACCTAGCCAATCTCAATGATGAGCACATCGCTGCCCTGGCTGCAAGTGGAGAATTGGATGATGCTTCAGCAGATCGCATGATTGAGAATGTGATAGGGACAATGTCGCTTCCCGTTGGTGTTGCAACCAACTTCATCATTGAC
>JBMYJV010000053.1:0-2499 GCA_049594755.1 Candidatus Poseidoniaceae archaeon | reverse complement strand
TCAAGTGTTGTTGCTGCTGCATCCAACATGGCGAAGCGCTGCCATGCAAAAGGAGGTTTCAGTTCAAACAACGATGCCCCAATGATGATTGCTCAGATCCAACTCCTCGAGATCGAAGACCATGATGCAGCCATTCAGCAAATCGAGAAAAACAAAACTCAATTGATGGACCTTGCAAACAGCCTACCTTCAACGATGATCCGTTTAGGAGGAGGATGTAAGAACATATCAACTCGCTCTCTTGAAACGTTATCTGGACCAATGCTCATCGTTCACATCCACGTTGATTGCCGCGATGCAATGGGCGCTAATGCGGTCAACACAATGGCTGAGCTACTTGCACCAGAGTTGGAAAAGATGACATCGGGTCGCTCGCTCTTACGAATCCTCTCGAATCTGGCCACGCAACGACTTGCACGAGTTACAGCAACCTTTACTCCAGAAGAGATGAGCAATTCCGGCGATGCAGATGATGGAAAGAACATCATCGATGGCATTCTTGAAGCGCATCACTTCGCCATGGCAGACCCTTACAGGGCTGCAACACACAACAAAGGCGTCATGAATGGAATCTCCGCTGTTGCCGTTGCTTGTGGCCAGGATTGGCGAGCAGTGGAAGCAGGATGTCACGCATACGTTGCTTACCATCAGGGACGATATGGATCAATGACGCACTGGGAGAAGGATTCAGAAGGCAACCTCGTCGGAACAATCGAGACGCCCATGGCTGTCGGAATCGTAGGCGGGGCATCAAAGGTCCACCCAGTTGCGCGAGCCAACCTCGAAATTCTAGGTGTTGAATCTGCTCAAGAATTGGCATCAATCATGGCTGCAGCAGGTCTTGCCCAGAATCTTGGAGCATTGCGAGCCTTAGCCACGAGTGGAATCCAAAAGGGCCACATGCGCCTTCATGCCAAGAATATGGCCGTCAGTGCAGGAGCAGTCGGTGAAGAAATCGAAAAAGTTGCTCAACAATTGATTGCTGAAGATGGGCCGAAAACGCAAACAAGAGTTGCTGAAATCTTGAAAGCGTTGAGAGATTAATCACTCTTCTTCGAGTGGCAATGTTGCCTGAATAAGGCCATCTTCGCCAACATCTTTCAATGCCTCTGAATCCATACCATCGAACAAACCCGCTTCTGAGACCTGTTCTCTGAACCATTTCCGTACTTTTCGCAGATCCGTATGTGGACAGCCAAACGCTTCCGAGAAGCGCCTCGTTGTCGTCAGACGTCGTGTATTTCCGTCTCTCCTTCGCATGATCATTCCGTACTGAGAGAGTTCACGTACGTAATCGTAGGCCTTTTGACCGAGGAGTTCAACAAGACGTGATTGAGGCATCGGTTGGTGATAAGCGATTAATGCTGCAGCCTTAAGCAGCTTCTTTGGCATCTCTGTCTTGGTTTCTTTTGGCAAGTGATCCGCAACATTTGGACGAACCTCCATGGCCCACTTGCCACCGATTTCAACAATTCTCAATGCACCACCTCGACGTCGTTTAATCGTTCCTTGGAGAGAGGCAAGAGCCTCAGAAATTTCTTCCTCCTCATAGCCAAGTGATTCAGAGAGTTCTTTGATGGAAAGCGACTTTCCAGAACCAAACAACGTGGCTTCGAGGAGCGTTTCTAATTCGGGTTCAGACATTTCATCACCTACTCGACCAACCATTCGTGTTCATTGAATTCAGGACTTGCTTCTTGCTGCTCTTTTTCAAGCTTCAATCTCGCCTTTTCTTCTGCAAGACGTGCTTTTTCTGCCCGCTCTTGAAGGCGCTCTGCATGCAATTCAGAACCTGTCTTGGAATCATCTCGTGCGATTTGTGCCTCATGATCCGCTTCAAGCGTTGCAGCGAGCACTTCTTCAAACGTCTCCAAATCTGGCCATAGATCCTCGATCATGATGACATCGTTGAGATTGTTTCCTTGTGTGATCGAAGCCAAGCCCTTGTGAGTGAGGAACAACCCTGCAATGAAGGAACTGACGCGAGCATCGTCATCGTATCCTTCTGGAATGGTTCCAAAAGCGGATTCAAGGATAGGTACGAGCGTTTTGATGACTGATTTGAGCGGCACATTGTGGCTTTCCATCGCTTGAGTTGTTTGACGTAATGCGTTCCAACAGCGCTCAATGTCACCATCGAGGTCCTCGTTGTGCATTCTGCCGCCAACGTTTGAAACCATCTCCTCAACTTCAAGTGCGTGAGCAATGCGATTCTTCTCACGCAGCTTCAGTGCATCCGCATCGTCAGCGGCATCTTTCAATGCAGAAAGCAGTTCGCCTAGCGTCACAGGACGGCCTTCTTCGCGTCGAATACGTTCATCAAAGAGGTTCTCAAGGACGTCGTCGGCACCGCCTTGCAACACTGTATTTGTGAAATGAAACTCGTGATCATCGTACTCTGCTTCCCATCCAAAATCAAAACCCGTATCCCAATCGTCTTCGCTATCCTGATACTGAATTCGGTCGAAGAGATGCGCAGCCTGGTAATTCAGAACTTCC
>JBMYJV010000052.1:0-7273 GCA_049594755.1 Candidatus Poseidoniaceae archaeon | reverse complement strand
CAAGGACTCAGCCGCCCCGAGGAAAGCAGTGAACGAAGAGCCACCGATCGTTACTGTGGCGGACATGTTGACGTTGGCACCACCAGCATCGGAAATGGTGTAATCCATCTCAACCGTCCAAGTGGATTCGGGTACAGTACCAGGCCATGCGGATTCAAGACTCCACTTACCAATTTGCTCGGAGGATGTAATGGCTGTTTCGAACGATGCTGATGAAGATGTTTCAGAGAACAAGTCGGTGAACGGAGAAAGTGTTTGGTCCGAGTCACCGAGGAGATAGAGGTCGATTTCTGTCGCATCACAGCACACTTTGGTATCTTCTGCACGTGCCGTGTTACTTAGTGGAGAGTACGGTGCAAGGAGTGAGAGCATAAAGCAACTCAACAGAAAGAAGACTCGGCCTCGCATCCTCTCCACATCACACGGTCGAGAATGAGGCGTATAACATCAACGCTTTTCTGGACAAGACTTCGTTGGATTTTCACTCAAAGCGCTTTGTCCAAAAGTGTTCCAAGTTCCTTCTCAAACAGGCCAATCAAAGCCTCACCAACTTCACCTTGCAATTCATCAGGTAGAAGTCGGAGACCCAGTCGAGTTGCTGCACGAGTTGCCTTCAGTTCAGCATAGACGGAACGTGCTTTTTGATGGAAATAGTAGGCAACCGCTTCTTTAATTTCTGCATGCAAATCCGGGTCCTCTTCGATCTTGTTTCGAATGTGTGCCTTGAGTTCATCCTTGACGATGTCTTTGAACGATTCAATGATCAAATCTTCCGTGGACATCAAATCCTGAACACGTTCTCGGATGCTTCCTGTAAGCAATCGTTCAATCGCCATGATAATCCCAGCACCTTTTGGTGTTTCAATCCGTCGATGCTGCTAGTCGGCCGGTTCTGAGGAATTCATCAGCCAATTGTCCAGCGCGAAGGACAGCAGCATCGGCTTGTTCGGGCCACGCTTTTGTCAATCTGTAAAGAGTGGTTGCCAAATCCGTTGATTCGTTTGGAATACGCATTCGTTTCCAGATCAACTCCTCGAGCCGTGCGGTTGAGAGCCCTTCGCTAGAGAGCAAAGGCAAGGAGAATTCAGAGAGAGCCTGAGCTCGTGTTGGTGCGTCCATTTCCATCCAAAGTTTCTGAAGCCGTTTCAACCGGCGTGGTGAGGCAAGAGGCATCATGTCGACACTTGCATCTGGAATCTCTGGTAAAGGTACGACCTGAATGGTTCCTTCATCACGTAGAAAATCACGTACGATGGTGTGAATTGGATCGATGGTCGTATCGAGGCTTTCCATCATCCATTGTCCACATCCAGCGTAAGGACGACAACGTTTGGTTCGAGAACCGTTGGTAGCAAGTACGGAAGCGATGACGGCACATTGCAGGACAGCATCAACTCGGCCTCTCCTCGATGTTGATGAGTTTCGAAATTCAACTTCAACCGGCTTTGGAGCAATGATGAAGGCATTTTCCATACTCGTTTCAACCCGATTCCAAGGATCGATAAAGAGAACATTGACGTTGGATTGTTTTGGTATCAAATCGACTTCATCCGGTGGAATGTGTGAGTTTGGTGCAAGGATTCGCCGTGAATAGGAAATGCCCCGGTCAAGGAGCGCAGATTCCAAAAAACCGAGCGCAAGGACTGAAGTCAAATCAGCAGTTGTTACAAGAAGCAACGATTCGGATTGAAGGAAGGCAACTGCATCGTCGATGACATCGTTTAGCGATGCAAACAAAGGTGCTTTGCTCAGGTCGTTCATGTCCGTCTCATAGGGTCCTTGACCCCGAGACAAATGAATGCTCCCAATCACTCGACGATGAGTCGGAGTTGGTCGCGCTTGTACTTCCAATCAGCGGAAAGTTTGCCCTCTGCCTTGTAGTAGTTGCCAAGTCGGCGAATCTTTGCTTCCGTCAATTCGAGGGAACGCTTGTTGTGAATGTCACGGTGATTGGTTGTAAGGTGGTCGATGATAGCGACGGCTTGTCGCATGAGGTTCATCAGATCTTCAGGGTACGAACCGCCAAGATCGTTCTCAGCGAGAACGGCTCCAATACGCTTTCCAAGAACGAGGCGAGCGTTTGGAACGGCGTGCTTGTCACGTAGGACAATACCGATTTGTGAGGTGCTCATGCCCTCTTTTGCGTACTTGACAACCAAGGACTCAACTTCCTTAGCGTCGGTGTTGGACCAAGCAGATGCTTCTGTCATGAACGGCTTGGAAGAACCGCTTTTTCCTTTTCGAGATGAATACATTCGTGCCATATGGACCACTCGGAGCAATCTTGCGACCTGCTTACCCTTCTTAACCACATCGCTTCAACAGGTCATCGCTTTTGATGCATTTTTGCTAAACGACCTGGTGTTCCAGCCCACTCCCAACCAGGAGCGAGCGATCGTGCAGAACCAACTGCTTCACCGTTCTGCAGAACCAAGACATCCTGGCCACGTCGAATGTTTTGGTCAAACGAATCGATGATGCCAAGATGAAGATCACCTTTCCATTTGATATCAGATCGAAGCCTTACCGTTGGGAGAATGTTCAATTCTGACAACAACGGAATCGCCTCCCTACTGAACGAAAAGCCAGCACGATCGAACAACCAAAGAGCGATCTGCTTGCCGTCTTTTTCAATTCTCCAACGCGGAGGTTTTCCACGAATTCGGCAATCGTTCAACCATGCATCGTTTCCGTACAGATACCTCGATATGCTCTTGAATCGATCCAGGTTGATCGACTCACCTTTTCGACGACGTAACTCAATCGTTTGCTTGCAATGAAGGACTGCATCTGAAAGACGTTGCAATGCCCCTCGTGAACCAGACGATTCACCTTGACGCGTTTCGATAACCTCGATTCCTTCAACTTCGAGGAGGAGGCCACTGTGATTGACGATGTATGAGTAATTGTGCCGTTGAATTAAAGCATCAACCATGCTTTGCACACGATCACGTTCATCTTGCGTCCAGTCACCTGTGACTGGAATGTCGTAGAAACCTGCTGGCCAGACATCTTCAAGGTCTCGAGGAACAAGGCCGAGTGGTGATGTGACCATGACCTCGTGACACGCATTGCTGCCAATGGCATCGATGAATTTTCGATGCGATTTTGATAGGCGATACGGTTTCCTGTCCGAACACGGCAATAGTACGAGGACGTTGTCCAACCCCTCTGGAGTCTGATAACGATGCGTCATGAATTCAACCCATGATGCCACTTCGGCATCAAGATGGCTTTCTTGTGCCATGAATTCAATCGTTTCAAGGCCAGATGGGTGGGCACGAAGAACATCCGATTTTTTGTTCATCAACGCGTCAAAATGACGCATGTGTTCAACGAGACGTGGACTGTTGAGGCTCTGTTGTTGAGCGAGACGACGCAAGGTTCCAGTTTCGATAGCTGATTGAACAGAACGTAGTGCTTGTTGATAATGATGCAAAGCAACGTCCATGCTCAAGGATTCACCATCGAGAGGTTGTCTCGGGCCAAAAGCGGTCAAGAGATGGTCTGCACTGAGAGCAAATCGAGTTCTTGTGGTATCGAATAAGTCAACTCCAAACCAGGCAAGAACAGCTGCATTGTCTGGACCACCTAAACCTGGCGTCCACAACAGTGCTCCAGGGAATCGATGCTTCAGCGTTTGAATTGCAGTGACAAGTTTTCCAGGTTGAGCTGCGAGTTGAACTGCATCCACAAGGACGACGATATTGGGTTGCAAATCGGCATCCAACAACGATGGATCGTGATGCAAACGTTGCCAAGATACCGGAAGGAGTGGTCCAGAATCTGCGGATTCTCCAGCGTTCGCCTCTTCAAGCGAGGGTGGAAGTACATGACCGACGGATGCTGTCATTTGAGGTCCGGGGCTATCAAACGATGGTGGCATCAAAGCAAACTGGGTCGAAATGGTCATTTCAGCAGGAATGGTGCGTGTTTGCGTGCAATGAAACGCAGCAAGACCTTTGCAAACGTCATCATCATCATCCGTTGATATGAGGGCAGGCGTTCGTACAGCAGGCGACGTACGGTCGCCCAAGCCCCACACACGGCCATAGCGGTGACGATGAAGAACCGTGCGACCAAGTCCTTCTGCCATGTTGCCTGCTGAGGTGGTTTGTTTTTCAAAGATGCCACCGATTGCGAAGAAAGTGTTGAAAGACTAGGCCTTCGAGCAATCAACATGGAGGATAACACGACCAAGCATCGGATGATGCCACTGGTTTTTGTTGGACTTCTTCTTTTGAGTTTCACAAACGTCGTTCACGCTGATGAAGCATCCGACGAGTTCATCATCGATGGTCGCTTGCAGATGGTCACGCTTGAATCAGGTGAAACTTACGAGCAAACCATCAACGTCGAGGCAGGAGGAATCGTCTCTGTCAACGTTGGTTGCAGTTCATGCCAAGTGCAACTTGATGCAGGAGATACGAGCATCTCATCTTCCACCTCGGTTACCTACGAAGCGACTGAAACTACATCAATCCAAATCACAATCTCTTCAGCCACTGCAGAGACGGTTTCAACCTCTGTCCTTGTTGCCGAAGACGAAATGCATCTCAATCAACGACCGAGTCCGGATTCAACAATCGATCTCGTCGATTCGTACAGATGCGAGAATCCGAGTGCATGTCTCGATATGCATCGAGGCAATCTCCAAACCATTCTCAATGGAGATTATGCATCGCTTGGTTTTGATGCAGGTGCGGTCAAATCGGGTGCTGAAGAATATTATGGATTCGAGGTTCAAGCAGATGAAACCGTGGAATTGACACTCCATCACGCCTCCGATTCGATTCGGTTTGATTTCTACATGCAAACTGAAACCGAGGAACAACTTCTCGATGCTGTGATTGAGACAATGACCGCCACAAACCCAAACACCTTGGAGG
Source organism: Candidatus Poseidoniaceae archaeon (assembly GCA_049594755.1). GTDB lineage: Archaea > Thermoplasmatota > Poseidoniia > Poseidoniales > Poseidoniaceae > MGIIa-L2. The sequence continues at coordinate 2,384 of JBMYJV010000052.1, read as the reverse complement.
ATACGATTTACTTTGACGTTGCAGAAGAAGGCAGAATCATCGTCAAAGCATCAACCTCTGCCCCACTCTCAGCTTATGCCATCCAGCGTACGATCCACGACGCTCAACTGACCATGACCGTGGATGAGGGTACATCACAATTCACGCAAATCGGTCATGGATTGTCCAAGAGTGCCTTTGCAATCGATGCAACGGGTGTCATCAAGCTTTCACCGGTGATTGAAGACATCACTGCAGGTGTTTCGCTTCGTATCGGCGACGCATGGGTTGCTATGCCAGAGGTCCTTGTTGAACGTAATACAGTGGAGCGAATTTACGTCTATCCAAACACGACAATGGCGATGCTCAACATCGAAAGCAGTGTCCACTGGGTTGACGTTGCATTGGAATCCACAGCAGATGGCAATACGACCAGCGACGCTCCAGCCTATCGCCCATCGAGTCTAGACCAAACCACTTGGCCGATTCTCTATGCCGAAAATACGGATGACTATTCTGGCGAACTGACCTTAGCGACGATGGATACATCCGATGTGTACCTCATTTCAGTCGATGGATGGGTTGATTCTGAACATCGGCTTCACATCGTTATCGATGGTAACAGTCCCGACCTTCGAGGTGTTGTTCAAGAATTGGACCAAGAAACACTGGAGGTGCTCTCAGAACACGAACTGTCTCCCGATCTCTTCACGTACGACATGGACTTGTACATCACATTGGGACCAGGATTCCATTTCATTGAGTTCTATCATGTCAACGACTCAATCCTACAGGATCAAAACTGGGGCAACGATCTTCAAGGACTGGAATACAGCATTGACATCACGAAAGTGACCACTGAAATTGGTGAAGAACCATGGTTTGCTCCATCCGATGAAGCAAAGTTTTGGGGAACCACCGTTCGTTGGATTCTTGGGCTAGGCATGATGTTGCCGGCCATCTATCTCGTCTATTCTATGCGAAAGACTCGACGTAAAGCGGCTCGTATTGGAGCGATGAAACAGCGCCTAGCCACGTTAACAAATCTACTCGATGAAGGAACTGAATCTCCGGAGCAAACACGAAAATCATTGGTTCGTTCTTTGGAAGCTGTAGCAACCCTCCCATGGGAATCTGCCATCGCTTCATGGGGTGAACCCCAACGTTCCTACACAACCGATGGAACGTCCATTGCAGTGTGGAATCTTGATTCACGTCTGGCAAAATCCCTTGGCAATTGGCCAATCCTTGTTGGTCTGAACACAGAAAACGAAACGTGGGACATTGCCGCATTCCGCTTTGACGCACCATACGGACAGGCATTGTCGGTAGAACATGTTGAACCACGACTCTTGCATCAAGGGGAGGAAGTCTTTGTCGATACCATTGCCAAAGGAACGACGATTTTCCTGACCGTTGATCTCGCAGGAGAAGCGACACAGGTTGATGTTGAACTGAATGGCCACGTGGATGGAGTGCCAAGAGGGATGAGGATTCCTACTGCGTTGACCCGATTTGATGAAGAAGAATAATCACTCATTCGCCCTTCGTTCGGATGCATCATCAAGGATTCGTTGCACCTGATCACTCGGATTAAGACTTGATTTCATCGATTCAAGTTGTTTCTTATCCGCCTTCGAAATCTTATCAGGAACATGAAGTTTGAGCAAAACAACCACATCGCCACGTCCGCTTCTGCGCATATGAGGCAAACCTCGTTTCTTAATTTCGAGGGTATGACCTGCGGATGAACGAGCAGGGACCACGATATCGAGCTTCTTCCCGTCAATGTGGTCGATGCTGATTTTCGTCCCCAACACCAAGTCTGGATAGCCTAGTGGTAGCGACATAATCAAATCCGAACCGTTTCGTTCGAACCAAGGGTGTGTGAGAACTTCAATCTCAATGAGGAGATCGCCATGTGATCCTTGACCACGCTCCGCAGGTTGTCCTTGACCTCGCAAGCGTAAACGTGTGCCATGTTCTGCACCAGCAGGCACGTTGAATCGAATGGTTTTCTCTTCAACACGGTGGCCTCGACCAGAACAATCAGTGCAAGGTGAATCAATCATCGATCCACTTCCTCCACAATCACGACAATCTTGAACAACTTCGTTGACAAACGGTCCGATTTGTTGTCGAACTCGGACACGACCTTGGCCTTGACATTGTGAACAAGTCGTTGTTTTGCCATCTTTGGCTCCGGAACCCGAACAGGTCTTGCACTCGGCAGGCAAATCGAGTTCAATTGATTCTTCGCTACCGGTCAGAACCGTAGCCAATTCAATGCTGTGACGAACGAGAATGTCAGAACCACGACGTTCCCGGCTGCGACCACGACCGCCACCAAAGAATCCAGAGAAGAAATCTCCTCCGAGGAGATCCTCGAGGTTGATGTTGAAACC
>JBMYJV010000051.1:0-7483 GCA_049594755.1 Candidatus Poseidoniaceae archaeon | reverse complement strand
CGTCTCTTGAAGATGGTTCTAAGGAATCTCTTCCGAAAGCAAGAGGTCTTCGATATTGACAAAGAATATCACTTTCATTTCCGACCTGGCCTTGGCGACATCGATGTGTATCCTGAAGTCAATAATGGCCGACAGTTCGTCTTCTGCGATCTTGCACGATACGATATCGCTTTTCGAATTGGTTTGTTCAAGTACGTTCGAAAAAACAAGTACGCCTTTGTAATCGGTGGTTCAACCATGCGCTACAGAAAGCGCCTAGCTCCTTTTCGAAAGGCAACAGTTCGATCGAAAATCGTTGGATTCGATGAGAAATTCTACTATTTTCAGCAAACAATCGAACAAAAAGGAGAAGTCAAATCTTCAGCATTGATTCGAGCAGGAATCCGTTTCAAAGGAGGCTCAGCACCACCAGGAGAAATCATGAGAGATTTGGGCTATGAGCTCGAACCATTCATGGAACCATGGGTGGTTGAATGGGCAGAATGGGACAATGAAACCCGACCGTGGCCTGAACCAATGTGATCGATATTGCTCACGAATCATTGGAGATGTCTGACCAAAACTCTTGGGTGGTTGGGTGTTTGCTTTCGACACGTTTTCGCTTATCCATCAGCAATTCTGGCAAGACGTGTTTCAGTTTTCGCTTATGACCCATATACTTGAGTACAGTTTCTTCACCGTTGTACAGGGTTGTGTATGTCGTTGACTGCCCATCCTCACCACCGCTGTATGTGACTTGATCAGCAGTTAACGAATCAACGTGGAACTCACGTCGTGAGAACTGAATCTTCGGTGCAAGAAACTGTCTATGGACAATGACCGTATCTCGGTCTCGAGATATGATAATTCTGAATGAAAAACAAAGATACCCAATCACTGCTAAAACAAGTACAATTGGCCCTACATCACGGATTATTCCACCTAAGTATTGCCCCGTGAAAACCATTTCCAAGAATTTCAATGAAATCAAGGAAACCAAGCCTACAGAGGTTATTGAGACTAATTTTGTGATGAAATGGCCAGGTAGAGAAAGAGGTTTGAAATCAACAGATTGCATACCCTGACCAACGTCCTTCATGGACCAGCCTACCTCTCAACAAATACAGACTTATCCCCGACAGACTTCCTTTGGCTTGGTTGACGCCACAATTCCATGTGCGATGCCTATTCTGTATCCTCAGCCTTGGAATATCTCCATACATTTGTTGTCATAGCTGCCATGACAGCGATTTTGAACGCATCCCAAACGAGGAACGGTTCAACGCCCCATTCAAATGCTTGAGCGATGCTCACAGAATAGGACTCTGCAAGCCATAGAGTTCCGACAGCATAGACCGGGATCATGGCTGTGAACCAACAGATGAGTTGGGCTTTGTAGTCAGTGATTCCAGCAGCTCGAGATCGATCGAGCCCTTCAGCAACAAGAGCTGAAGCAATCGGGAATGCCATGAGGTATCCTCCACTAGCGATTAACGCCCCTCCTGAAAACAAAGCATCGCCACCTTCTGCAAAAACAGGAGCACCTAAAGCACCAGCAAGAAGATAAACACACCCAGAAACAAACGCGTCGTTTCTACGCAGATATACTCCAGTCAAAAGAACAGCAAATGTCTGAAAGGTGTATGGAACGGGTGTCCAAGGGACCACAAAGGCGATTTGTGCACACAAAGCGGTGAGCCCAGCAAAGAAACCAATCGATATTGAGCGTTCAAGGAGCGTTGATTTTTCAGATGAAAGGGTAAGGTGCCAGGTGTTTGGTTTCGACCATGCCATTTTTTCAAACATGAATTTCCCAGTGCAAAAGAGCACTTAGATGTTCACATTTCATTTGTTGGACGTTTCCTGTCATCAGTAGCGAACCTTTTGGCGCGTAATGGTTCTCCAAATCCGTTGTAGAGGGTCATAATAACGGTCAACGACTCGTTCCTTCAATTGGATAATCGCATCATCCGTGATTTGAATTCCTGCCGGACAGACTTCGGTACAGCAACGTGTAATGTTGCAGTATTCGATTCCGAATTCCTTCTTTATTTCTGGAATACGGTCTTCCGTATCGAGCGGGTGCATTTCGTATTGTGCAAGACGGACAAGGTTCCGAGGTCCTGCAAAGCCATCAAACATCTCATGATCTCGAAGAACGTGGCATGTGTTGACACAGAGGAAACACTCAATGCACTCACGGAAGTGCTGCACACGGTCAGCTTCCATTTGGTTGAATTCCCAATCCATGGTTTCGGGACCGTTGATAGGAGCAATACGTTGAGCAACATCGTAGTTCCATGAAACATCTGTAACCAAGTCTTTGATGTGTGGGAAGGTCTTCATCGGACGAATTTCGATTGGCTTACCTTCTGGTGTTTCTGCAACAACATCGCTCATTCGAGTCATGCACATCAAGCGTGGACGGCCGTTGATTTCTGCTGAACAGGAACCGCACTTACCAGCTTTACAGTTCCAACGAACGGCCATGTCTGGTTCTTGTTCGTGTTGAATGCGATGCATACAGTCGAGAACGACCATGCCTTCGTCAAGTGTGATTTCGTATTCTTCAAGATTGGTTTCTCCGTCTTCTCCACGAGCGACTTTGAACGCTTGCTTTCTTCCTTTCAACGACATCACTTGCCACCTCCTTGTTCCTTTGCACGCTCAGCAATCATGGCTTTGACCTCCTTGATTGCATCTTGAAGATCGTCTCGCATTTCTTCAACAGGTTCCTGTCGAATCTTGATTTCACCATCTTCCATCCAGATGATGTTGAGGGTCTTACCCCAGTATTCATCCTCAGGTGTTGGCATATCTTCACGAGTGTGGCCTCCACGGCTTTCTTCTCGAGTAAGAGCAGCGAGTGCACAAGCACGAGAAACGTCAGCCATGTTGATGAGATCGAGTGCTTGGTGCCATCCCGAGTTGTAGCGTCGGCTTGTACCTGGGAAGGATTCCATGGCACGTTCTTTGAACGCTGTGAGGTCATCCAGTGCTTCCTCAAGTTCGTTCTTGGTTCGAATGATTCCAACCTTGTTTTGCATCATTTCACGCATTTCATCGTAGATGAGTCCAGGGTTCTCGCCACCTTCTCGTGCAAGCGGTGCGAGCATGTCGTCAATCGCCTTCATGACTTGAGCATCATCGATGCCTGGTTGTGCAAGATCCGTGGCACGCTTTGCAGCATATTCTCCAGCACGCTTTCCAAACGTAATCAAATCAGAGAGTGAGTTGCCACCAAGTCGGTTGGCTCCGTGAAGTCCAGATGCGGCTTCACCGCATGCGTAGAGACCAGGTACAGTTGTTTCTTGCGATTCAGCATCAACACGTATACCGCCCATGATGTAGTGCGCCGTTGGACCAACTTCCATAGCGTCCTTGGTGATGTCAACACCGGCTAATTCCATGAATTGGTGATACATGGATGGAAGTTTCTTCTTGATGGCTTCCTCACCACGATGGGAGATGTCGAGGAAAGCTCCACCATGAGGTGAGCCTCGACCAGCCTCAACTTCAGCCTTGATGGCTTTTGCAACAACGTCACGGGTCAACAATTCAGGAGGTCGTCGAACGGTTGCGAGTTTTCCACTTACGACTTCTTCGACCCATTGGTCGGCTTCTTCGATGGTTTCTGCGTGATCGCCTTGGAACATCTCAGGGACGTAGTTGAACATGAAGCGATCTCCATCGCTGTTGGTCAAACGGCCACCTTCGCCACGAACACCCTCTGTGACGAGAATACCACGGACGGATGGAGGCCATACCATTCCAGTGGGGTGGAACTGAACAAATTCCATGTCACGAAGTTCAGCACCTGCCCAAAGAGCGAGAGCATGGCCATCACCTGTGTATTCCCAGGAACCGGAACAAACGCTCCAGCATCGTGTGCTACCGCCAGTTGCAAGAACAACCGACTTTGCAGAGAAAGCGTGGAAGTCACCATCGACACGGGTGTAGGCAACACAGCCAGTAACACGGTCGCCTTCCTTCAGGAGGTGACGAACGGTGTATTCCATGAAGATGTCAATACCTTCGTGAATGCCTCGCTCTTGGAGCGTACGAATGATTTCGAGACCAGTAGCGTCACCAACGTGTGCAAGACGTGGGAAGGTGTGACCGCCAAAGTTGCGTTGATTGATCAAGAGTTTGGGTGTTCGGTCGAAGACAGCACCCCACTGTTCGAGTTCTCGGACTCGATCGGGTGCTTCCTTGGCATGGAATTCAGCCATGCGCCAGTCGGCAAGCCACTTGCTTCCCTTCATGGTGTCGTGGAAGTGAACCTTCCAACTGTCACGAGGATCAGCGTTCTGAAGCGCTGCAGCACAACCACCTTCGGCCATAACGGTGTGAGCCTTGCCAAGGAGCGACTTGGTAATGATAGCGGTCTTGGCACCACTCCGAGCAGCTTCGATGGCAGCACGTAGGCCAGCGCCACCAGCGCCGATAACAACAACATCGTATTCGTGTTTGGTATATGTTTCACTCATCTTGTTCACCCCACCAAAACAAAGGCCATGTCACTGATGTGCCCTTCTGCAACGGCGATGGTCCAAAGGTCGCCAAGGAAGACAAAGCCGAGGCTTGTCCAGAACCAGAATCCGTGTGAACGATTGAACACACTGATTCGCTTGAAGAGACGACCACGGAAAGCGGAGATTCCACTGACCCATCGGTCAAGACTGCCACCAGCAAGGTGGCGAAGAGCGTGACATGAGGTCACGTACATGGTCAAGAGGAACGCTTCAGTCGCCATGATGAACGTTCCAAAGGAGAAGCCCCAGCCTGTATCAAAGTGCAAGGTGTGGGTTACATCCCACCATTTGATGACGATGATGATCATGGCCGCATAGAGGAAGTAACGGTGAAGGTTGTTGAAAATGAACAAGCGCTTTTCGCCCCCGTATCCGATCTTCTTGTTGATGTCTGGTTCATCGACCCAGCAACCTGTTGGTGATTGGAAGAACGTCCGGTAGTACACACGACGCATGTAGTAGCAGGTTCCACGGAATCCGAATGGAATCCAAAGAACAAGAATGGCAGCGTTGACCCAACTTGGATGGTCCCATTCATTGAGTCCAAACAAACTCCACTCGAGGATGTTTGGAGAGAAAATTGGAGAAACAACGGTCGAACCTTCGAGTTCGTAGTAAATACTGTCTGGGAAGATGATGAGTCGCCATGCAGTGTAGACGAGTGCAGCGGTAAGCGCAAGCCCCATCCAGAAGGGTTGTGCCCACCAATTGTCAATTCGATCGGTACGTCCAAGCCCGTTAATCACGGGGAGTTTGATGCCTTCTCCCATAGGTTCACATCCGCCCCTCGAGGGGGCTTATCCTAACCCAACAACTCGGGGTCTTTGAGGTTGGCCCTTCGTCCCCTTGCAGCGTTTGAAAGAAAACAAAACGCGATTTGAACGATTAGACCAATTCGTCCCATCGAACTTCTGCTTCAACCATCTCGATTTCATCAACATCCATCTGAGCAAGTTGCAGTTTTCCAGAGAGTTCGTCGTTGACAGCATGCCAGTAAGAATACGCTTCAATGACCCAAATTCCAGATTCTCGAGTTCCATTGCCGCTTCCCTTGACGCCACCGAACGGAAGATGCGCTTCTGCACCGGTTGTGGAATTGTTGATTCCAGTCATACCGGCCTTGATACCGGTCTTGAAGCGATACGCCTCAAGTCGATCGTTGGTGTAGATGGCCGAGGACAATCCGTAAGGACTTGCATTGGCCAAGTGGAGAGCGTGGTCGAAATCATCCGCCTTGACCAACGTGATGGCAGGACCAAACATTTCCTCATGGAAGCAACGCATGTCTTCAGTAACGCCAGCATAGACGTGTGGCCACATGAACACACCATCTTCTGCGGTTCCAACGAATCCTGATGGTTTGTTGTCCGAAGTGATTCGACCTTCGCCGTAGAGTTTGGTTGCGCCATCTTGTTCGCAGATTTGAATGACTTCAAGGAAATCCTTTGCGTACTTTTCAGAGAGCATCGAACCGTACAGAACACCTTCATGCTCCAAGGAATCTCCGATACGTGTCGAGTGGACCTTGTCCATCAATTTCGCAACGAATTCATCGTAAATGTCCTTGTGGATGATGAGGTTTCCAAGCGATGTGCAGCGTTGACCAGCGGTTCCGAAACCTGCCCAGTACGCTCCTTCAACAGCGTTCTCGAGGTTCGCAGATGGCATGATGACGAGTGGATTCTTTCCTCCGAGTTCGAGCGAGCAAGAGACGAGGTTTCGTCCACAAACTTCGCCAATCATCTTTCCAACAGCCGTCGAACCGGTGAAGGAAATCTTGTTGACACGGCCTTCATCGACAGCGTTGATGAGGTGTTGACCTGCACCGCTTCCCTTGCCGTGGACGAGATTGATAACACCATCCGGTAGGCCCGCTTGGTGCATGATTCGAGCGAGTGCAAACGAAAGCAGTGGAGAGTCTTGAGGTGACTTCCAAACGCATGTGTTTCCGCACATGATGGCTGGGATCATCTTCCAGAACGGCACAGCGGATGGGAAGTTGCAAGCGTTGATGATTCCACAGACACCGAGCGGTCGTCGATAGGTGAACAATTCCTTGTCGGGTAGCTCAGAGTTCACCGTTTGACCGTACAATCGTCGGCCTTCGGATTGGAAGAAGAGACAGGTGTCGATTGCTTCTTGAATCTCTCCACCACATTCTTTCAATGTCTTACCAATTTCACGAGCTTGCAAGCGAACGAGATCGTCCTTGTGCTCCATGAGCAAACGGCCCATGTTTCCAATGATTTGTCCACGGGTTGGTGCTGGCGTAGCAGACCAAGCAGGGAACGCAGCATGGGCGGCGTCCAGTGCAGCATCGACGTCTGCCTTTGTCGAGAGAGGAAACGCTCCAAGAACGTCGCTCAGTAAGGCAGGGTTTCGAGATTCAAAGGTTGCACCATCGCTTGATTCAGCCAATTGACCATTGATGATGTTGAACCCTTTGACGCTCGGGCGATTCTTTGGATTGTTGGCTTCGAGGAACGTTAAACCTGCTTCAAGTACGTGGACCATGAATCAATCGAGTTCGATTCCCTCCATGAAGGCTACGATTCAATCGCATGACAATTCATCGGGATTTTCGTAACTCATGGTTTTAGTACTCTCGGGACTTGGAAGAGGTATGTCCGGCGAAGAAAACGAAGTATCCTTACGTGTAGCAAAAGCCATCCCATCCGACGTAGGCCACGGTCGAGCCCGAATCTCCGGTGAGCATGGTCTTGACCTTAAGCCAGGTGATATCGTCGAAATCAAGGGTGAGAAGCGCTCAACAGCAGCCATTTACTGGCGAAGCCGTCCTGAAGATTCCAAAATGGACATTGTCCGAATTGATGGTATTATTCGAAAGAACGCAGGTGTTAGCCTCGGCGATCGCGTCACGATTGCAAAGGCTGAGGCAAAGGAGTGCACCAAACTGACACTCTCTCCAGTCATGGCCAACAAGCAGAAGGTCAAGTTTGGCCCAGGCA
>JBMYJV010000050.1:0-7540 GCA_049594755.1 Candidatus Poseidoniaceae archaeon | reverse complement strand
AACTTTTGACGGTCCTTGGCCATTTTTGCACCTGCAAAGAGTCCTCTACCCATGTTCAAACCTCATTCGAGCGTTTTGGCGACTTTGCTTTCATATATCAAGTCGCCGTTTCATCGAAGTCAGGATTCCGCCGTCTGTGTAGAAGAATAACATCATAAACAAGGTCTTGTTAGTAAAGGCATGATTCCCAAGAGTATGCGGCCAATCGTTGCACTGCTGACCATGCTTCTCGGTTTGTTGGTGATTGTGAACCATTGGATTGGTCTCGTCGAATCCGAAGTTGATGTCCTAACAGCACATGCAGTTGGACTCATCGGATTGTTTTCGGGCATGTACATGATGTCCTCCGGCGGCGAGTCAGCGGAAGAAGAAGAGCGTCCACGCTATCTTGAAGATACTCAGACGAAATTCTGAGGACGTGATGTTTTGGCCTTTCGAGATCATCTTTCTCACGCAGAACGCATCAGCGATGAAGTGAGTCTTATCCATGGTATCTGGGAATTCAGTTCGCACCGCTCTCATCCCAACATGTTGTTTGAGAACGTGAAAGAAGTACCAGGACAGAGGGTTTCAGTCAACATGCTGACGCGTGACCGGCTTTGTGAAGCCATTGGAATCCAACCTGAGGTCTACATCGACACACTCGCGTGGGCTATGAAAAACCCAGGGACCCCTGAGCTCGTATCACCTGCTGAATCTCCTGTGTACGATAACATGCAGGAAAATGTGGATTTGCATTCCATCGCGATTCCTCATCATTGGCCCCAAGATCGAGGTCGCTACATGTCGGCAAGTGTCATTATTGCCGAAGTGAATGGGCAAAGGAACATGAGTTTCCACAGGCAGTTCCTACGAGACGAAAGTCATCTTGTTGTACGCCTTGTACCTCGACACTTGCGCACCATGGTCGATCAAGCAAGAGACCGTGGAGAAGAAGTCAACATCGCCATCGTCAATGCTCCTGATCCGGTTGTTCTACTCGCAGGGGCCATGTCGTTTGATGAGCCAATCGATGAGTTGACGATCGCCGCTGCACTTCACGAGAAATTGTATGATAAGCAACTTCAGTTGGTCGAATTGCCGAACGGTATCCAAGTTCCTGCAGATGCTGAATATGCTATGTGGGGACGAATCACGTTGGATGACGATGACGAAGGTCCATATGTCGATATTACAGGAACCGTGGACGATGTGCGACAAGAACCGGTGATTGAAGTCGATGGGATCATTCATCGTGACGACCCTATTTTCCATGCATTGATTCCTGGCGAAGCCGAACACAAGACATTGATGGGATTGCCTCGCTCGCCGACCATCAAAGAAGCCGTCGCACAAGTAGTTGATTGCATCGATGTCCACATGACCGAGGGTGGTTGTGGTTGGTTGGCTGCCGTCGTCAAAATTCGAAAGACGTCCGAGGACGATGGGAAGAAGGCCATTGAAGCTGCCTTAGCGGGTCACCGGTCGATGAAAATGGTCACCATCGTCGATGAAGACATAGACATCAGCAATCCCGTTCGTGTTGAATGGGCAATGGTGACTCGTTGGCAACCTGACCGTGATACGCACATTTACCCGAATCAAAAAGGGTCAAGTCTGGACCCTTCTCGATACGAAGATGGTCTGACGTCCAAGGTTGGATTTGATGCAACCATCCATCATTCAGATAACCCAGAAGGGTACATGAGCGTCCAGTAGGGATGGTCATGGGTCAATCTTCACATGATGATTTGCAGCACCCACGTCGTAATCTTGGGAACAGATATCGGACCCAAGCTCAAAAATTTGTTCGGTTGGCAAAGGCCGACCCTGAGCGTAAAGAATCGAATATGCAGTGGGCAGAACAAAATGCACGCCAAGCCTTGTTGCATGATTTCACTGATGAGAGAAACTGGCGATGTTTAGCAGACATCAAAGTTGGGCTCAAAGACAACGACGGACTTGGAATTGTGTTGGAAGATGTGTTCACCGTTCTTGGCAGAGATACGGAGCAATTTGAGAAACTGAAACAACTGGATTATCTCGAATTTGGTTTGGAACTTCTTGAGGCTGCCTTTGCTCGAGATCCACTTACACCCGATGCTTGGTGGGAAGCCCTTGTTGCTCGAGGTGGTGGCGATGAGCAAAGTGATGAGGTTCTGTTGGAGATTGCGGAATTTGCAGATCGTTGTCGAGATTTGGATTTCCGTGACCAGCGTGCGAACATTGTCTTTGGTCGACGAATTGAGCATCTTCGTTTGCAAGGTTTCGAGGATTTGTTCATCGAACTGAGTCGACATTTGCTCGCTCATCGACCAGTGAATCATGAATTATGGATGCAATTGGGCCGTTTGCATGAACGACGGCAGGAGATTGATTCAGCGTGGTCATGCTACGATCACGTCCAGACGCTGATGCCGCATCTGCTTGTGCGTGACGAATTCCTCAATCGACTGACAGAACGTATGGATGGTGGAGAAAAGACACCATGGAGTGGGCCTAAACTCGAGCATCGCACAGCATTCCTTGAGCAGATGGAAGAACTGAACAAACGGGTTCGGCAGGAATCAACTGAACCAATTGTTAAGTCAATGGAAGAAGCAGGCGAAGAGACGAATCTCGAAGAGAAGAAGCTCGTTGAATTGATTGAATCTTCGAATATATCAGAGGCCTTCTTCATGGCTCGTCGCCTCGTTGCTTCAGGCGAGTCTTGGGCTGAACCGTACCTTGAACAGTGCCGTTCCATGATGTAGGTGGTACGATGACTCCAGTGTTCGTCTTAGCCTATGTTGTTCGCAAAAGCAATCCTCGATCGGTTTTGAAATCAGGCTCGATTCTCATGGTTCAGCACCCAGAGCGTGGTTGGGAATTCCCTGGAGGACACATCGAGGAGGCTGAGCATCCTGAAGAAGCACTACATCGTGAACTGATGGAGGAAATTGGCGGAAGGGGTACACTTGTCGCTTGGAACAAATCGTATTACCCAAATGGTTGGGTCGGGTTGGTTTCCGTTGACGACGAGGAAGTACCGTTCAGTCAACAGCATTGGAATGTCAACGATCAACACGTATCGACGGTCCAATGGTTTGCAGAATTGCCCGAATTTACCCATTGGGATGTACAGGAAGTTGTCGATTTGAGCAATTGGGTAGATTCTATAGAATTAGGGCATGAGTGATTGCATTCGCTCTGTCCATGCCAAATGTTGCTCATCGTTGAGTGCACATCCAAGAACAACAGCCACCAGCATGGAGTCTTCCACTCGTTGAGGTTCTTCAATGAGCCAATCGAATTCATTCATTCGATCAAGGCGATGCGCCATCATGATCATAGCTCGCAAATCTGGGCGATCCTGTCCAGCATGGTCCTTGTTGAGATGCTTCATGCACCAGTCAAAAACGCCATGAACATCGGCTGGGTGTACACTCAATTCAGGTGTTGCTTCACCAACATCGCGTGGCTTTGATTCATCGACTTGCTGTTGAAATCGAACCGCTTCCTCATCTTGTTCGTCGATCGATAGGTCCAGAAACAGGCTGCCTGCTTCAATCGCCATTGTGACTTGATTGGCGAGAATGGCATGTGCGTGTCCGTTCCAAGCATTTCGGGCAGCGTCGAACATCTTTCCATATCGAGCGTGAATGCGAGATGCGCCGATTCGGGATATAGCGATGGTTTCATGCGCATGATTTTCCTTCCTTGAAATATCACCATACACTTGCAGTGCCATGAGATCCTCTCCGGAAGCCATGTGGTATGCTGCTTTGTTCAGGAGTGATAAGTCATGATCTCGGCTCGCTTTTGCTACAGATTTGAGCCTGGTTTCAGCCCATGTGAGATCTTCCTCTGCTCCAGTTGCATCTCCTTTTTCGAATCGTTGAAGACCTCGCTCCATTCGTAGCCGTCCTTCGAGCGCAAGGTCACGCGTTTCAGGATTTCTGCATACTTCGAGCGCTTGATCGATGGCCTCCTCAAGACGTTGATCGCCAAGCATTCGTCGACGTACCAAGTCAAAGGTTGCTCGCTGTGCTGGAGTTAGGACTGGCAAAAGCAGTTCCACCAATTCAGCAGCATCGAGATAGAGGGCAGCCTCGATAATCGCCATCCAGTCGCTCCACCCGTGCTCGTTTCGCCATTCTTCAGCAGTTTCCAACGATACAGGTCCTTCCTCTCGCCATTTGGAGATGTACAATCCTGGTGCCTTTGGTCTCATTTCTTCACCTCATGTTGGAGTGTTAGCTGTGCAATGAATGCAGATTCTGCTCGAATGCGATCAACGTTTCCTGTCCATCCCGCAGCTCCGTCATGACCTCCACCGTCGCCACCGTGTTGTTCTGCTATCGCCTGCATGATGGCTCCAAGGTGAACGCCACGCAACGTAGCCTTTCGTGTCGCTCGTGCTGTCAATCGGGTCTCACCTTCACGATGCCGTGAAACAAGAGAAACGTCGCATCCCGTTCCGAGAAGCATGGAAGCAAGTCGTCCTTCGAGGGTACCGGCATAGGTCGTAACGAGACTCCAATCGCCTGCATCGTGATGCTTTGAACGTCCAAGTCCACGTAGTAAACTACCTCGTTCCGATGGAGACGTATTTTCTCGTTCAATGTATTCACAAAACTCAGCGTAGTCAATGTCGCTTCCTTCGAGAAGTTTTGTTGTCACTTCGAACGAGGTTGTGTTGGCGTGTTTGAATCGCCCTGTATCGGTAATCATGCCTGCTAGCAACATTTTGCGAACGGGTGATGTTAGAGCATCCTTAGCATGTTCAAACATGTAGGTTGCAACCATTTCTGTTGTTGCACGAACATCCCATTGCATCATATGGTCGCCCTCGTTTATGGTCCAACCGTTGGTAGCATGATGGTCGAGAATTAATCGTGGCACATCAGGTAAGTCGATACCGACTTGATCAGGCGCAGCAGCATCAACAACAACGATGCCACCAAGATTTGCTGGAAAAGCAGTGCCCTTCGCAGTTACCTTGCGAAATGGAGCCTTCATGTCTTCAACCAGTCGTTTTGCGATGCGTCCCAAGTGCAAACCACAAGCGAGGAGTGAAGGATGAATCGAAGCCAGAGCAATGGCAGATCCAATGGTATCCATATCGCCGTTTTGACCGGTGATGACTGGAACTGCTCCACGCTCAATGGCAGCATCGAGCCATTGCTTCATTGCAGCAATGTCGTCTTGTTGTGAGTTCAAGCTTCTCCCTCAAGTGATTTCTTGAGTTCTTCATAGGCTGCGACAAGTTTTGCTTCATGCTCGGAGAGTCGCTCAGCATGCTCGGAGAGTGTGGAATGTGTCGTCTTGAGTTCTTCGATCAACTCTGCTTTGTTGTCAACTTCAACCAAAACGCCACCGAGTTGTCGATGCAGTGCCATGCCTTCAGGGTGCTTCTCAACCGCTGTAATGGTTGTTTCCAATTCTTGCAACTGTGCCCGAACGGTGGCCACTTGATGACGTGCATTCTGAACTTCGGAGACAACGACTTGCAATTGCTCAACAGTGCTCATGCATCCATCGAATCGTCCTTGGTTGATGAACCTGCGGTTTCAATCGCCTGTAGAATTTCATCAGCAGCAATCAATCCACGAATCCGTGTGTTCCACATGGCACGGAGATCTTTGGCGTTGGCCTCTTCCAAACAGAATGAAAAGGTGTTTTGATCATGCTCCTGGCTTTCAGTTTCTGAGACAAGCGAATCTCGCATAGCCTGAATGTCCGTAGCGTCCGTTCGTGTAATCGTACAAACAAGCGAGAACGGCGTTGCCGCCATTGCCATCACTCCTCTTCAGAAGTCTCTTCTGCAGCCTTGCGCTCAAAGTCGAGAGCAGCTTGCTGAGCGATGAATGCCATATCGGCCGTCGTGGCACCTTCAACGGACCGTCGAAGAATACGTGAGTTTGCATCGCTTGCACGGGTGAATGGTTCCCATGCACCGCCTGCGAAGGTATGGCCACACTTTCCACAGGACCAGATCCCAACGGATTGACGGGTCACCTTGCGGTAGTGACAAACAGGGCATGTGTACTTGGCGTTTTTCTTGGCCAGAGCACTGCCTGCGTTACGTCGTACGCTTACACCATATCGTGCACCAAATCGTGCTGTTGCCTTTGCTTTTTGGGTTCGCTTTGCCAATCAGTTCCCCTCCTTTTCTGCCACCATTTCTCTCAGTTCACTGCACTTTTGTTCGGCGACCGCTAGAATCTCGGCAAATTCGTCCGGAGTGAAGACTCCTTTTAGCCCCTTCTGTAACGAGTGGAGGTGGCCTTCGTCTCCAAGAGTGATGTGAATGCGCTCGTCTCCACCGAGTTCTTCTTCTTCACTCGGGTCGTAAACAAAGCGTCCACCTGCACGCTTGAAGGATGCCATAATCGGTGTTCCATTGACCTTCAATGTGTGGTCTTCACCAACATCGAAACGTTCGGCTGGAACAACAGCTGTTCGTAGAGCAGCAATGGCTGCGAGCCCTGCAGCATCGAAGATGTTGCCTCCATCGGAAAGAACGTGGATGTCGATCATGACGCCCCAGACCTTCTCGCCTGGAACGATGCACAACTCGTCCATGTCGATGCAACCGGATTCACGGATTCCACGATCGACAACTCGACCGAGTTCGATGGATTCTGGCGAGGGAGGACCTGGTTCATACTTGCGGTGAGCAACAGGCCTGAGTTCAGCGCCACACATGAGGGAACCTTGTGTTGGTCGATCTGGCCATGGTGTTCGGATTTCGAATTTGACACCAGCGTAGATGATGGTGTCGCCCCAAACAACCTTGGCGGAACCTTCAGCGTTGTACAAGCAGTCGACTTCGAGGTGGACTTCACGTCCTTCGAATTGCCCTCGACCATCGATGCGTTGCCCTTCTGCTGCCAGACGGTCTAGCTCTTGTCGCAAGAGGGAAGGAACGAGTTCAACCATCAGGCTTCACCTCCTTCGTATCGACGCTTGAGAGCATCAACCATGATTTCATGAATTTCTTTCGCAGCCTTGTGGTTGTATTCCATGGCGAGATTGTACTCATCAATGGAGAGGTCGCCATCCATTTGTAGGAAAGCAATCTCTCCCGTGTTCGGAAGAATTCCTACTGGAAGGTCGGCTTGACCGTAGTTGTCTTCTGCTTTGTCAAGGTCAAGAACAACCGTGTCTTCGATCTTTCCAGAAGCTACACCGACGATCATGTCGCGCATGGGAATTCCAGCATCAGCAAGTGCAACGGATGCTGCAGTGATTCCTGCGCATCGTGTTCCTGCTTCTGCAGCGAGAATTTCGATTTCAACTCGAATCTTTGAGCGAGGATATCGCTCAACGAGGACGACGGATTCCAGTGATTCAGCGGTGACCTTCGAGATTTCACGGCTTCGTCGGTTGAATCCCGGTCGAATTCGGTCACCGGTTGAGAACGGTGCCATGTTGTAGCGTACGTCGATCACAGCACGGTCTTGTCGCTGAATCTTTCGAGGGTGCGCTTCCATCGGTCCATAAACCGCAGCAACTGCAACGTTCAGTCCATGTGTAACCATGGCCGAACCATCGGCAGCAGGGAGGACCCCTGCCT
>JBMYJV010000049.1:1063-7890 GCA_049594755.1 Candidatus Poseidoniaceae archaeon | reverse complement strand
ATCCTGAAATGAGGCGTATTGCATCTTGGATGCTCACACATGAAAACAATAGAACAACCATCGCAAAATTCATTCCAAAAATATGGAAGCGTGGGGGTCGTGAAGATCTCAAACTTGTCGGACTCCTTCTTGCAAATATGTCGGATGAAGAACTGGGTGAAAATGGTTGGACTGTATTCCTTCAACTCGTTCAGGAGCGAGTATCGGTTGAAGTGTTCCTCGAAACGGCCGAAGAATTTCTCCGTGGAGGTCGCAAACTCCCGGATGATGCTTGGATTCGAGATGCAGCCACTCAAAGTCAGACTTGGGCACAACTGATGATCTTGCTCTTGTCACTTGACGAAAAACGAACAGCAAATCACGAGAACCTCCTCAAAGAAACGCCGAAAGGCGGGGAACTCCTCGAACGTATACGGCAACGCCTCATTCAACGACTACCTTGATGGGCCTTGAACTGGTCGATGGATTATGGCTGAACGCTTCCTACCCACCGAAGATCCTGTGCTTGAACAGGTTCTATCATGGACGGTTGAACGCGATGCTCGAGATGTCAGGCGTCTGTTAGAATGGTTGCCACAAGCACGATCAAGTCGTGAGCGCCAAGCACTTCTCGATCGAGTACGTGATTTGCTCGACGAACTGGAACAAGCCATGTCAGCCTTGGATGAACTTGTGTGAACGCCATGACCTTGCTTTGCTTGATTCTGGCTGGAGGAAAAAGCACTCGAATGGGAGAAGACAAGGCTCTACTTTTCGACTCTGTTAACACCCTAACAGACATTCTTACTTCCCGTGATTGCCGTGTCACTGTCGCTTGCGGTGGTGAAGAACGAGCAGCGCTTTTCCATGCTGAATGCTGGTTTGACCCGGAGGATTCAACATCACTTGGAGAGGTTGTCCATGCCTTTGTACAACAACACGATGAAGAAATCCAACTCTTTCCTTGTGATATGTACAACCTTGACAAAGAGGCAATTGAGGCGATATTGACACAACCGCCAGGCGTACCTATCGACATGAATGGTCAAGATCAGTATACATTAGCACGAATTCCTCAGGGTAGCAATCTTCCCCTTACCAAGAGTTTGAAACATCTCTTTTCGGAACTTGGCAGGAATCAGATGGAGTCGTTGGGAGCCCGCTTAGAAAATTTCAATTCCCCAAATCAAATTGAACACCGGCACAAATCGAATCGATGACTTCAGGGTACAATCGATGTTCTTCGACTTGAACACGTTTTGCAAGTTGAGATCGTGTATCTGTTGAAAAAACAGGCACTCGTCGCTGAGCAAGTATTGGGCCAGTGTCCATTCCTGCATCGACAACATGCACGGTGCAACCACTCACACGAACGCCAGAGGCGAGAACATCGGTGTGTGCATCTTTGCCGGGGAATGCTGGTAGCAAAGAGGGGTGGATGTTGATTATTCGGGGAAAATATCTCTCAACGAAATCAGGGGACAGCAGGCGCATGTATCCAGAGAGGACAATCAAATCAATGTCTACCTCATCGAGTTGCTTGATAATGCGCTGCTCATGTTCCCGGCGTCGCTCTTCACTAGGAAGGGAAGTGTCCAAGATTTCGACAAGAACGGGAACATCGTGTTGTTCTGCGTATTCAATGCCTCCAGCATCCTCTTTGTTCGTAACACAAAGAACGGTTTTGTGGATGCATTGGGTATTGTTCTGATGACTCAGAAGCGCATTCATTCCAGTGCCAGAGCCTGAAAAGAAAACTGCTATACGAAGTGGATTGTCAAGCGTTCCGACTTTTGCCAACAAATGACTCCCCCCGTGTTTCATCCCAGTGTCTGCTTAATTTCAGTCCTTCCGATTGTTCAAGGCTCACCCCTATTCCTTATGAGTATCAATTCGCACGGCCAACATAGGAAGTGAGGTGATGGAAGGCCAGCCCAATGAATCTACTGCCCTTTCTGTCGCTCTTCAAGGCCTCTCAGATGAAGAAATTCTTGAATTCATATTGGACATGCATAAGCCCTCCAAGAATCCAGTTGTACGTTGGTTATGGACCGGGCTAGGTAGCATCTTCGTTGTATTCGCCGCAATCGGAACGATTGTTCCTGGATGGCCCACGACGTCGTGGCTTGTAGCCGCTGGATTCTGTTTTGGACGATCATCGAGGCGGATGTTTCGTTGGCTCTTGACAAATCGTCTTTTTGGCAATGCACTTCTTGAGTACTACAAAGCAGGTCGAGCATTACCTCTGCATTCAAAGATCATCATTATTGGAATCATTTCTCTCGTTTCGTCATTTTCCATCTATGCTGTAACGAAACTCGGTGATCCGGGTTTTGGTCAAACAACCATTGCTATCATTGCATTGATTGGAATTTGGTTTGTCGGATGGAAAGTTCCAACCGTGCAACTGCAAGTTCAGCCGAATTAGAGCTCTTTCAGGTGCGTTGCAAGCCGATTTGCAATCGAAATGCCTACATCGGTACATGATGCATTTCCACCTAAATCATAGGTCAGTGACGTCCCATCCTTGAGGTGTTCTGCAACGCTCTGGTCAAGAATCTTTGAGACATGCAGCAAGTCGTCATCGTTCGATCGACGTGCGAGCCAATCCAACATCATTTGAACAGAATTGATGCTCGCAATTGGGTTGACTTTGTTCAATCCAGCGTGCTTTGGCGCAGACCCATGAACTGGTTCGAAGAAGGCGTGTTCGTCACCAATGTTTCCTGATGCAGCCATTCCCATCCCTCCTTGGAGAACAGAGGCCAAATCGGTTGCAATATCGCCAAACATATTCGAGGTAACAACAACATCGTAGAATTCAGGCGTACGCGTAAGCCACTGAGTGAATGCATCAATGTACCCATAGTCCTTCTCAACATGGGGGTACGAACTTGCAACATCATCAAAGGTGCGTCGGAACAATTGGCATCCTCGAGTCACATTGCTCTTGTCAATGCAGGAAACACGTGATTTTCCGTCCACGGGGGCCCCACTTCGCGTAGTGCATATATCGAATCCCATCTTGATAAGTCGCTCTGAACCATGCGATGATATTGGCCGAGGATCGTACGCAACCTCACCATGAAGGCCTGGGAAATCAATTTCAGGAGGCTCGTATCCTTCAAGCCCCTTGGCCCGCTGAGCGCTTCGGTGAAGCAATGAGTGATAGAGTCCTTCGGTGTTCTCACGAAGAATGACCATGTTCACCATGTCTGGGTCCCAAATGTTGGTGAAGCGACCGTGGACCTTGTGAGGAACGCCTTCATACAAACGAATTGGTCGAACGTTGGCGTACAAATCCAATCCACTGCGCATGCCGAGAATGACAGAACCTCCAGCAAGATCCCCGTTTGGTAGTCTCGCTCCAGGGTAGCCAATAGCCCCCATGAAAATAGCATCTGCATCATCCCGACAGAATTCAAACGAACCTTCAGCCCATTCTTCACCGGTTGCGAGATAGTGTTGTCCACCACATGGAATCACAGTCTGCTCAAACCCGTGGTTTGTGTGCTCTTGGATGGTATCCAAAATGCGCTGGGCCTCGACCGCTACTTCCTTCCCTGTACCGTCGCCGGGAAGCACCGCAATGACGTGGTCGCTCATGGTTCTTCGACAAGTCAATACTACATGAAGAAGACGCCAATCTCCTATGCCCGCCTCAATGGCGGAACAATCGTTGACCGGTAAAGAGCATGGAGATTCCGAGTCGATTTGCTGCATCAATGACTTCTTGATCTCGGATTGAACCCCCCGGCTGAACAATAGCAGAAGCGCCTGCATGTGCTGCCTGTTCAAGACCATCTGCGAATGGGAAGAATGCATCGCTAGCCAAGACACATCCATTGGCTCGTTCGCCTGCACGGCGAGCGGCAATTCGCACAGCTTCGACACGACTGGTTTGACCCGGGCCAATGCCAACGGTTGCCAAACCTTGAACCATAACGATTGCATTTGATTTCACTTGTTCACAGACGCGAACAGCGAACTTCATTGAGTCGATTTCGGCATCGGTTACGCTCTTTTCGGTAACGGTTTTGGCGGACTTCCAATCGATGATTGGGGCCTCCTCAGTCTGGACAATCCATCCGCCCTCAATCTGCTTCAAGACACGCTTTCGTTCGAGTGGCGCAAGTCGATCATTGGGTGAATCGATGGTGAGTAGTCGGCGGTTCCCTTTCTGCATGATGAATGCTTTCGCTTCGGGAGTGTAACCTGGAGCGATGAGAACTTCGATGAACAAATCTGCCATTGCTTCGGCTGTGTCAAGGGTGACAATTTCATTGAAACAAATGATGGATCCAAAAGCAGATTCAGGGTCGCTTGCCAATGCATCTGTGTACGCATCGACCTGACGTGCAGCCAGAGCAACACCACAAGGATTGTTGTGTTTAACGATGACACATGCATGTGGTGTGTCTGGCCATTCATCGGTTGAGAGTGAACGACACAATCGGAGGGTAGCATCAGCATCTGAGTAGTTGTTGTACGACATCGCTTTACCACCTTCAACATGTGCAGTTACGAGCGTTGAATGGGTACCATGGGCGTCATCATCAACAAAGATAGCTGCGCTTTGGTGAGCGTTCTCTCCATAACGAAGTGTTTCCATCCTCATGGATGAAGCGAGCAGTGTTTTTTGGAAGCGAGATGATTGTTCGGCAACAGAATCGAAGGCTTCAGGAACACCGTTCCATCGACCGTGAAGCGTGTTGGCTATCGCCACATCGTACGATGCCGTGTGTTGGTATGCAGTGAGAGCAAGTGCTTGCCGTCGCGAAATAGGAACACCTGATGGATTGCCTTTCGATTGTTCCAAATCTTCGATGATGGAATCGTAGTCGTCCGGATTGCAACAAATGATGACGTTTGCATGATTCTTTGCCGAGGCACGAACCATGGTTGGTCCACCGATATCAATCATTTCGAGCAAAGCATCCTTGTCAAGTGGAGGGTCTGCAGCTGCTGCAGAAACAAACGGGTAGAGATTGCATGCGACAAGCGCAATCGGGGTGTACTGCAAATCTTCCATACCGATCCGGTCTTCTTCCTTCTGAAGTCGTGCGAGGAGTGGACCGTGGATAGCCGGGTGAAGCGTTTTGACTCGACCATCAAAAATTTCAGGATGCTGCGTAACATCGGAAACGCTCATGACTTCAAGTCCGGCTTCCTTCAGTTTGCGTGCAGTTCCCCCTGTTGAAATCAATTCAAACCCAAGGTTGACCAGTGAAGTTGCAAATTCGACGATGCCAGTTTTGTCCCATACGCTGAGTAACGCGCGAGGTTTTCCCGAGTCCATGGTTGCACCCGTTATCGACCTCTTGTATGTCTTTGTTATCAAGCATGTGATGAGGCCACTTGCTCAGTCACCACGGGATGAGATGACTTGGTCAACTCGAAGAAGACCGCAAGCGGTCTCAACAGCTGCTTGCAAAGCGTGAGAAACGGTTGAGGAGGAGAGCAGAACTCCCTCGATTTCACCAATACGCCCGTTCTTGCAAACACCAAAACGATCGGTTTTGTTTCGATGCGCAGCACGTAGTTGGAGCAATGTGTCGATTTGATCTTCTCCAGCGTTGAGGGCGAGTGTACTTGGAACAGTCTCAAGGGCTCGGGCAAATCCTTCGATGGCTAGGCGTTGACGTCCAGGGATGGATTCCGCTCGCTCTCTCAAATGGAGTGCTGCAGCGATGTGGAAGGACCCTCCGCCGAGCACTGTTCCAGGTTGATCGATAACAGATTCAAGCGTCCGTAGAGCATCGTACATAGCCCGAATGTATTCTTCAACAGCAGCACCTTGCCCGCCACCAACATCAATGGTGACAAGACCAGACGTTGGACCGACGTCCACAACGAGCCGGGTACGGCGACCGTCCTCTCGTTCAGATACATCGACGTTCGCTGATTGGAGCGAACCAAGACTTTCTGTTGTTGCATCGCCAAGGTGGTTGATGAGCGTCGCGCCGGTGGCTGCGGCGATGTCTTCAATTCCATCATCTTCCATCATTCCAACAAGAAGGATTCCATCGTTGTTGCAAGCATGTTGAATGCGCTCATCAACTTCTTTTGAGGTGAAAATGGCCTTTGCACCAGATTGTTTGAGGAGGTTGATTTTTTCTTTGATCAGTTGTTCTTCGGCGTCTAAGAATGCAAGCATCTGCTCAGGTCGTTCAATCTCAATTTCAGCATCTCGCTTCGTTTTCTGTATTGTCAGTGGACATGTCAAGGCGAGGACATTGCAAGGTTGGTTGATTGCTGGTGTCCGTTCAGAATCAAACTTCTTCTCGATAACAACGCCTTTGATCAATCGTGTTTCTTGGAGTGAATCATGACCTCGCTTTGTCATTCGAACGTTCTCTGCTCGAACAGGCCTACCACTGGACTGGATGGTCATCATGCATTCGACCAAGAGTTGTGCTAAGGCATCCCCGCCGGCTTCAGCGGATTTGCCAACCATGGCTGTTTTTGCGACGGATTGCAACGTATCTCCACTCACATCTTCCATCGAACAATCCTCAAGAACATTCAGTGTTTCAACAATCGAATCCTGATAGGCCTCGACCAATACGAGAGGATGGACGCCTCGTTCAAGCAAACGCCCCGCCTCTTTCATCAATTCACTTGCAAACAGCAAACAACCTGTAACACCATCGCCACATGCATTTTCTTGTGATTCAGCGAGTTGAACGAAGGCCTTTGCTGCAGGATGTTTGACGAGTAGATCTGCAACGATTTTCGCACCGTCGTTCGTAATGGCATTCTCTCCATTGGTTTTGTACATCATTTTGTCCAAACCGTTGGGGCCAAATGTGCGACGAAGAATGTCTCCAAAAGCAACAGCAGCCCCT
>JBMYJV010000049.1:0-1053 GCA_049594755.1 Candidatus Poseidoniaceae archaeon | reverse complement strand
GGATGGAAAGTTCCAACCGTGCAACTGCAAGTTCAGCCGAATTAGAGCTCTTTCAAGTGCGTTGCAAGCCGATTTGCAATCGAAATGCCTACATCGGTACACGATGCAGTGCCACCTAAATCATAAGTGAGTGACTTACCATCCTTGAGGTGTTCTGCTACGCTCTGGTCAAGAATCTTTGACACATTCAACAAGTCATCATCGTTGGATCGACGTGCGAGCCAATCCAACATCATCTGCACTGAATTGATGCTCGCAATTGGGTTGACTTTGTTCAATCCAGCATGCTTTGGTGCAGATCCATGAACTGGTTCGAAGAAGGCGTGGTCGTCACCGATGTTTCCAGATGCAGCCATCCCCATTCCTCCTTGAAGAACTGAGGCCAAATCGGTTGCAATGTCGCCGAACATATTGGAGGTAACAACAACATCGTAGAATTCTGGCGTACGCGTCAACCATTGTGTGAACGCGTCGATGTAGCCATAGTCTTTCTCAACATGAGGATACGAACTTGCAACATCATCAAACGTTCGTCGGAACAATTGGCATCCACGCGTTACATTGCTCTTGTCAATGCAAGAAACGCGAGCCTTTCCATCCACGGGAGCCCCGTTCCGCGTATTGCAGATATCGAATCCCATTTTGATGAGTCGCTCTGAACCATGCGAAGAAATTGGTCGAGGGTCGTATGCAACCTCTCCATGAAGGCCTGGGAAATCAATTTCAGGAGGCTCGTATCCTTCAAGCCCTTTCGCTCGTTGAGCACTTCGATGGAGCAATGAGTGATAGAGCCCTTCAGTGTTCTCGCGAAGAATGACCATGTTCACCATGTCTGGGTCCCAAATGTTGGTAAAGCGGCCGTGGACCTTGTGAGGAACGCCCTCGTAGAGACGGATTGGTCGAACATTGGCGTACAAATCCAATCCACTGCGCATACCGAGAATGACCGATCCTCCAGCAAGATCACCGTTTGGTAGTCTTGCTCCAGGGTAACCAATAGCCCCCATGAAAATAGCATCTGCATCATCTCGACAGAATTCAAACGAGCCTTCA
>JBMYJV010000048.1:0-8046 GCA_049594755.1 Candidatus Poseidoniaceae archaeon | reverse complement strand
CGCTCGATCCAATCAGCGTTCATTCGAGCAGAATAGCGCATCTTGGTGATGAAATGAAAGTCGTTGATGTCAATGGAATCGGGTGAAATGCCCAATTCCTGGTCGAGTTTCCGAATGGCAGCGACCTTGACACCGAGCGCATTGTCCTCTTCCATCTCCTCTGCACTTGCAAGTGGATGCGAGCAACAAGAATTTGCCCAAACGCTTGGAAATGTTATCTTGTCGTGCGCCCGTTGTTGCAAGAGTAATTTCCCTTCCATATTGAACAACAGTACGCTAAAGGCTCGGTGAAGACTTCCTGATTGAAAATGGCTATCTGCTTTACTGATTGGACCAACGACAACATCGTTTTCATCGACTTGGAGAACAGCCTCTGCCATCATGCTTGCTTGTGTTGAATCTGAGGACTGAGCAGCCATCAATTCCGACACATTGGTGTCGATTTCCGCCTCAGGAACCTCCCCGTTCGCATAGTTCGACATAGTAGCCCCAGTGTGTCTTTGTGGAGACGCTACATAGACAGTTCGCTTGTAAAATTAGCAATTTTACCGACGAATAGACCAATTCTTTCTTCCAAGTCCTTCGAGAGCCGTCCCCGTCAATCCACCCCAGAGCAACGGTTCATCGACCTGGAAATAGAACAATGGAAGCATCACCAACAAGGCGATAATCCAATGATGCAACCATATCGAGTTGGTACGTATGTGGAACTTCGTGTTCTCAGTCAACCAACGTACGATTGCAAAACCGAGGACGATGCCCAATGAGTACAATGCAAAATCCATTTTATCAACTCATGGTAGAATAGTCGTTCCTCTCCAAGATTCTTGACGTAACAATGAAAGCATTCTCGATGGATGCTCGCCATTAATTAGATAGACACCGATTCCTGATTGAGCAACCAAATGACCTCGAGTTATCTTCAAGCCAATGCCTCCAGTGACATCAATATCGGATTGATGGAGGCCCTCATAGTTGATCTCAGGAGACCATTGTTCGATAAGATCCTCATCAGTTGCAATGTGAGGAGGCACCTTAAGCAAGCCATCAACGCCACCCATAGCAAAGATGAGCGATTCGATATCGGGTAGTTCTAGAGAAAGACGTGCAACAAGATCATCACCGGATAAAATTCCAAAGCGAGCATCACCATCAACGTCAACAACATCACCAAAGGATACGTGAACGAGGTTCGGATTATTAACAGCGAATGCATCAAGCGAACCATCGAAATTCGGACCAAGGTTTCTTGCCCATGCATGAGGAGGGTGCGATTGGGCGTTCAAACCGAATTTCTCCAATTCGGAAACAACGATGGAATTGAGGGCAAGCATATCGCTGCGGACCTGTTCAACAGCTTCTGTTTGCGATTGACATGCGCTATCCGCGACTTCCAAGCCTTGTATGTGACCTTCATTCAGACGCCAACGTTTTGCTTTCAGATGACCAAACGATCCTGCTCCATGAATCACGATGACTTGGATATCTTGTTGTGTAATGTCGTGAACAATAGAGCAGAGGTTTCGAATAATTTCGACGTTTGCTACGCATTCTTCGTCTTTTTTGGTGATAAGCGCACCCCCAAATTTGATGACAATACGCCTCACCATGACTCAGCCAAGAAATTGACCTTCATGAGTATGCCTACAAAACACAGGATTCAATAGTCTGCGTGATTTGAGCAATACATGACCGATGAGGGCCCAAGCCTAGATTCTTTCCTCCGACATCTACAGACTGAAGTCGAGGCTGCAACAGAGATTTCAGACAAGGCTGAGCGAAATGACCGATTGTTACAACTTGAATCATCGATTCAAGAGGCGATTATTTTTGCAAACCGATACAAGGAACTCCAGAAACAAGGTGTTGATCCATTGCTCCTTATCGATCCAAAGATACAGCAAGAGCGACCTGCCCCCCCTGCAACGAAGGGACAGTCTATTCTTTTGGGTTCATCGACATGCGAGACATGTGGAAAACTGCTCGAGAACGACTTGGACTTCTGCCCAGCATGTGGTGCAACGAAGTAATCACTCTTCTTCTTCTCGTTCCCAACGAGCGACCGTATCTGTGATCATTGGATCATCGTCGCCAACACGATACAAGTACTCTGGAGGCACTTCATCGGTGAGGAAAACCGTCTTCCCTGCACGGTAGATGGTGTGCCCATCAGCGACGGCACGTACAGTGTCAACCTCGATAATGGCAGGTCGGTCAATTCGAACGTGTCCTGCTTCCAAGGCGTTGACGATGGTCTTGGAAAGATGGATGTGGTTTCGATTGCCAGAGGTAATTCCTAGCTGTACAATCGCATCAGCTTCTGTAGGCTCACATGGCCAGTAAAGTGCTTCAGGAATCTCGTCGGTTGGCAAATCGAGTTCAATCTCGATGGAGTGACCGTAGGTTGCTCGAATCATCTCTCCCTCGACTTGGTACCGACCTTTCTCATCAGCATTTGCGATAGCCTCGAAGTGCCATCCACGAAGCCAATGGTAGTGACGTCGTTGTCCAGAAATGGAATCAGCAAGTTCACGAGTGCTGACCCAGCCGTTGATGTCCATTTCAACATTGAACTTTTCTGGTGCATGTCGCAAAACGAGTGCGAGCATTCGACCAAGGCTTCCTGCTTCTCGGTCGCTCATGATGAATTTTCCTTCGTCATTACAGACAGGGCAGTTGGTGCCACTAAAGTGGCCGTGCTTTCTACATTGGCGCAGCATATTCGAGGCCTATCGACACCCATTCATGAACCCTGCGGGTGTTTTGACCGACTCAATCAAATGCTAGTTTCAATTCGCAGCATCATGGTCGATGTTGCAATGGTCGGTGCTGGCCAAACGAAATTCGGCAACCATCCTCTCGGATTGAAAGGGATGTGGGCAGAAGCCATCGAGAAGGCGGTTCAAAGCGTCGATAACGGATTCGATTCCACCGATGTTGAGGAAGCGTTCATTGGAAGCATTGCTTTTGGTGGATCGCAACTTGGAAACACGGCTGCACTACTCACAGAACATTCCGGCATGGAAGGTGTCAGCGTTCGACGCGTTGAGAACGCTTGTGCCTCGTCCGGTTTTGCTCTACGAGATGCTTGGATGGCGATCAAGAGCGGTCAAGCCGATGTTGTCGTTGCAGGTGGAATTGAGAAGATGAACGACTTGTCTGCCTCAAGGAAACGCTACTGGCTCGGAGTTTCTGGCGACACAGAATGGGAACGACTCGCTGGATTGACGTTTCCTGGAACCTATGCGCTTACGGCTCGAAGATACTTTCACGAATTCGATTCAACACACGATGACCTCGTACATGTTTCCGTCAAGAACCATATGCATGGGTTCGAGAACGAAGTTGCACATCTTAGGAAACAAGTCTCGTTTGAAAAAGCACATTCTGGATTCATGGTAGCAGATCCACTCACACTCTATGACTGCTGCCCAACGTCCGATGGTGCATCTGCTGTCATCCTCGTAGCTGATCATATCGCACACAAGTTCACCGACACCCCCGTTTGGGTCAAGGGATCGGGTGCAGGTTCAGATCACCTCGCGCTCCACGATCGGCCAAGCATTACGCAATTACGAGCAACACAATCGGCTGCAGCGAAAGCGTACAAAACAGCAGGCATCTCTGCATCCGATGTTGATTTAGCAGAAGTGCACGATTGCTTTACCATCGCAGAAGTATTGGCGACCGAAGATCTTGGGTTCGCAGGCCGCGGTTTAGGCGGGGCATTCGCTCGAAACGGTGAAGGTCGACGAAACGAAGGGAGCGTCACCATCAACGCGAGTGGTGGACTCAAATCAAAAGGCCATCCACTCGGAGCGACAGGAACTGGGCAAGCCGTTGAAATCTTCAAACAGTTGCGCTATCAAGTTGAGCCTGAACGACAAGTACGCGATGCAGAAATCGGAGTGACACACAATGTTGGAGGATCTGGTGCAACATGTGCTGTTCATGTCTTTGGGAGGCAACGATGATGCCGATCACAATCTCATCCGATGGTGAAGATCACTTCGCGTGCAGCCAATACGGAGATGACTGGGCTGGTCCAGATGGAGACCGTTTGACGATTTTGCTTGGCCTGTTGAAGCAATTGCCTGCAGGTTCAATCAACCTTCATACCTTTGAGAACTTCTTAGACTTCACACCGAGTGTAAGCGTACAAGACATCATCGAGTCGAGTACCGAATGGAATGTTCATGACCAAGCAAGTTTCTACCTACATGCAAGCAAGAGCCATTACATTGTTGCGATAACAGCCTCACAAGACGAACCCACTTGGCCACTCTTCGACGCTCAACCGTACGACAAGGACATGAAGGATCAACTCGATCAACAATGGAAGACAGAGGTTGAAGGTGTAAGCCAAGGTGCATACGTCTCCCAGGCACAGCACACGATTGCAACACCATCCCGGCTTGGTTTGAAAGCTCAGATTGATCATGAACAACTCATATGGCCACCTCGGCAACTCAACGCAACTGGCAAGAGGATCGAATCTGCAAGCGAGCAACTCTCTGTAACAGCAAAAATTCTGACTTGGACTCGACTGAGTGCAGCTGGCGCACCCTCGGAATTCGCTGGACGAGCACCGATTCTTGATGGCGTCTCAACGGTCCTTGTTCAATTCCCTGAGGGTCCAAAAGGTGTCTTCATGTTGGCCGATGATGAGCACAAGGAACCAGCCATCGATGCAAGCGTTCGGTTTGACGTCCGACGCCTCTATGGGCAGGATGGGATGATGCATTACGGTCTGAAGGCCATCCTATTTTAATTCTAAACGCGTGGATAGAAGCCTTCATAGAAAGTCTGTCCCGTGGCCAAAATATGGCTGGGTTTGGTGGCATCCGCAAAGGAAGAAAGGAAGCGGCTGACAATCTTTCAATTCAAGAGGATGGAGATTGTCCGCGTTGCGGTGGCGAGAGTCAACCCTCAACCATGGAAGGTTATCTTGCATGCAGCAGATGTTCCTATGAATGGGCAGATCCAAACCACGTTTCTCGTAAAGTCCGTGGTCCACCACCGAATCACCGCCGAGATTCAGAATTAATTAACGAATTCAAGGCAGAAATGGAGCGAGGTGACCTCAAAGGCATCCTTGGTGTCGACTCAAACCTCTCAGCCGAGCAAGAACAATCCCTCAAGCGCTTGGAGGACAAGTGGATGAGTGGAATGCAAGGGCATTACAACGCTGCATCCGAAGATCGCAAGCCACTCATGATCAGTTTTGACGATGACGACAACTTGGTTTCAACGGAAGTCGCTGCATTGACGATTGTTTCCAATGGCTTTGACGGTGGAGAAGAGATTCGTCTCGAATACCCTGGCAGAGGGACCGAATTTTATGCATACAATGAACGAAGTCCAACTGGATGGAAGCGTGGTCGCAACAGTGAGGACACGGCGAGATCGATTACCAACGTCATCAATCGTTCTTCACGCCTGGTCTATGCCAATTTGGAAGGAAATCGTATTTCGTTCGAGTTGAGAGATGATGCTCTGAAGGCAGAATCCCTTGTTCTGTTCGTTGATGACCCAGGAGGCCAAGATATTGTTGCTGAGAAAGGAGGTGTCATCCTCGATTTCCGTGATGTGAATGTCTTGGACGATTATCGAAACGTCATCGCTCTGGTCCTTGAAGATGGTATCATCTCACCGAGTGAAGATCAGATGATGTGGGTTATGCGCCAACAGCTCGGTGTAAGTGAAGAGCAGCATGTTGCCCTTGTGCAGGAAATCTTCGGCGGCAACGCGCTGAAGGAGTGTCCAAATTGCAATCAAATGGCTGAACTTTATCCAGAGTACTCAGCATGGTATTGTCAACCATGCGAGAGTTGGCTCTGAATAACGTTCTATAGATTTTTTGACCGCTCGATTTTCGAACCTATTTTGCGAACGTGAGCGAGGGATGCTTCATAAGGTGGACGGTGTTCCGTTAGAATGGCGAACGCTATGGCAGAAGATGTATTGTATATTGGAATTGATTTGGGAACATTTCGTTCTGTAATGGTCTCCTCAGGAAATCACGAAGAAGAAGAACTCACTGTAATTGGGACACCAAAAGACCCAATTGCACGAAATTTCCTCAAGAGAGACGTTCTCTTTGGAGAAGATGCTCTGAAGAATAGGCTTGCTTTGAACCTGTACCGTCCTCTTGAGCTTGGTGTCATCAAGGATACGGTCGAAGATCGAAAATTCATCGCGCACTTCATCACACACCTCATTGGTCTAGCAGACCCTGAGGAGCACGACCGTGTCGTCGCTGTCATCGGTGCACCTGCTGAAGCCAGCCACGTCGACAAAACGGCTATTTTTGATGCTGCTGCCGGTAGCGTCAATGCTGCTATGATCATTTCTGAGCCATTCGCTGTCGCCTACGCTCTTGACATGATCGAGCACACACTCGTCATCGATATCGGCGCAGGTACGACGGACCTCTGCCGAGTCTACGGAACCATCCCAGGCCCTGGCGACCAAATGCACACAGGATACGCTGGAGACTACGTTGATGCTCAAATCATCAAGGAAGTCCAATCCAAGTATAACGGTGCTCAAATCACCAAGGATATGGCTCGACGCTGGAAGGAACAATACTCCTTCGTATCAACCTCAACCCCTGACGAGCCAATCATGGTTGACTTCTCCATCGAAGGGAAGGCTATGAATCTCGACATCACAGATTGTGTACAACGAGCCTGTGAATCCATCGTTGACCCGATCGTTGAGAACGTTAAGCAACTCATCGCTGATTCCAACCCTGAGTACCACGACCAATTCCGTCGAAACATGGTTCTTGCTGGTGGCGGATCAGGTATTCGTGGCCTCGGCGCACTCATCGAACGCCGACTCTCCGATATGGGCGATGTCAACGTTCACGTTGTCGACGACCCCGTTCGACTCGGTGCAATGGGTGGTCTCCGCTTGGCTATGGAAGTTCCAGAAGACATGTGGAAGAACCTCACTCTCGCATCTCGCTGAGTTGTTTCCATGAACAAAGGCGTAGCAATTGCAGGTGGCGTCACGCTCCTTCTTTCTGGGATATCGCTCATCTTCGGTTTTGTCACCCTAATGGGCTACGAGCCAAATGAGGAGAATACTTTACACGATACGCGTATTGATGGGAACACGTTCGATCATTCCGGATATCCTACCTATCTCGATGTCTTCGTCGTCGGTGATGTATTCTGTTTCGATTATCTCTACGAAAACGACCTTCAAATTCTCAATAGTTCGGGCGAGAATGTGTTTTATGGAAACTGTGATACTGAATACGCTTCAACAGATTACACCTACGTAGGATCTTTCGAATCAATGGATGCAGAAGAATTCACGATTGTTTCAGAGGGTGACATTGTTATCATTGATGGTGAATCTGTATTTGGCAGCGTTTTCGCAGTATGCTGTGGGATGATTTGTGGACTCGCAGGCATTATTGCACTGATTGTTGGCTTAGCAACAGGACGAAACGCTCCACAAGTGATGGTCTATCAACAACCGGATGGAACGACGTATCAACCCAACCAAACTACAGTTCACCAATACATCCCTCCTTCTGGTGTGCAACCAGCTCAGCAACAAGTTGTTGCGCAGCCACAAATCCAAGAGCCGCAAAGCATCCCCCCAGCCTTTGAGGAAAACCCGAACGACGTCCCTGTTTATCAAACGGATTTTGATGGATTTTCATTCGAACACAAAAAAGACGATTGAGACAACATGATTTCAAAAGAAACCAACGTCGTTATCTTGACGGGTGCTGGTATCAGCGCCGAGTCTGGAATCCGAACCTTTCGCGATTCGAATGGATTGTGGGAAAATCATCGAATTGAGGAGGTTGCCACACCCGAAGGGTGGCAAGCCAATCCACAGATTGTATGGAATTTTTACCAGCAGCGACGAAGACAATTGTTGGAAGTTGAACCAAACCAAGGTCATAAGGCATTGGTCTCACTCGAGAATCATCTGGAAAACTTCCTCTTAGTGACCCAAAACGTGGATGATTTGCATGAGCGTGCAGGCTCAAAGAATTTGATTCACATGCATGGCGAACTT
>JBMYJV010000047.1:0-8384 GCA_049594755.1 Candidatus Poseidoniaceae archaeon | reverse complement strand
GAACGAGTTGGTTCTCAACCGTTACGTCGATGTTGCCGCTCATTCTTCCTCCTCCGGTTGTTCCGATGGGCCTGTTGATGAAATAATCTCCTCTGGTTGGGGATTTGAATTGAGCATTGCGAGAATGGCGGGCCGCCATGTCTGAAGCATTGGCAGGAGAATGGTTGCCTGGTTGCCATGCTTTGCTCTCTCTGCAGCAAGAGCCCCTCGCAGTCGCTGCGCAAATCGCTCATCGCGTGCTTTCGAAAGAGAAGTATTGATCCGTGATTCAGTTAGATCCCACCATGCTGCCGATAGAACAGATGCGGTTGCCATATCTTTTGGTACATTCTTTGGAGGAGGAACCGCATCAAAGATCCGTAACTTCACTGCTTTTCTCCACTTCTTTCCGATACGAACCATCGAAAGCAGTTTTCTCCAATGTGTCGAGACCCTCGCTTCCTGTGTCCGCTGCTCTTCCCATGCCTCATCGTCCAGCGTAGGTTCGATGCAATACACTGGACGCTCGTGGCGTAATGCAAGTCGATGCAAACGCCGGGGTTCAGGATCCGGGAAACGTCCAGTTTGAATTTCTTCCAGTTGCGTCAAGTCTTCAATCAAAGCAGAATCAAGGCCCCCCCCCAACATTGCGGATGCAAGATTAATACCTGGTGATTCTTTTTCAGACGCTTCTTCAAGTTGCCACACATCTTCGATCTCAGGCCCTTCGAGCAACGCCAGAGCATGCCATTCGATTCGTGGCCTCAGCGATTGTGGATGAACTGTTGTAGGTAGGATGCCGTGAAGGACGATACGCCCTCCATCCGGATCATCCCAGACGATGTCTTCCCAAGACAATTCCACACTCAAGTGGTCACGTCCTTCATTGATTGTTCAACCAGTCTTGCAAGGAGTTAACGTCCCAACCTTGGTCAAAGTAGCCTTGAATCTCCTCTTGTGACCATTGTGGGAACTTCTGCATGGCTTCAGCCATCTCAGGGCTGACGTTTGCAGGTGGTGCCGCAGGTTGTTCGTATTGACCGGGAAGTGAAGCGTATGCCTTCGTATCCTCTTCATCCTCGTAAAGATAATCGTCCGTGTTGTTGCCACGTCGCATGACGACCAAACCAACGATTCCCATGACGAGAATGAGACCTATGAGAATGACGATGATCAACATTAACGTACCAGAATCATCGCTTTCACTGGCAATCTTCACGTTGAAGCTATCACCACTGCTCGAACCGTTGTACAACAATTCTCCAGTGACATCATCATACACAAGGTAGTACATTCCAGTGGTTGGATTGACGAACGACTCTAGGGTTACTTCGACATCAACCTCACCATCTATTTCGATGAGCGAGGATGTTACCGTCTTCTCGGTCACTGGTATTCCGCCATCAACGACCGATTGAATTCGCAAAGTAACCTCGCCTGCCTTTGATCCAGTGTTGACCACTTCGATGGTCAGCGTCATCGATTCGCCAACTTCTGGCGAACGTGGTAGGAGGTCAATCTCCTTGACAGAGTAACTTGCCTCTTCGTAGATGAAATTGTACAACGAATTGTATCGGGCCTCACCAGAGTAAATTGGTGCAACGGAACCATCACCGGTTGGACCACCACCCAGAACAGCAGAACCTGCTGAATCGGCTCCAACAACCCAGAAGACAACTTCGATGTTGTTGATTTGATCTTGCGTTGGCAATTCTTGGTCAATGGATGGCCAGAGGTCAACACATTCTGCACTCGCAGCGTATCCACCTGCAACAGGCGTCAACGAAAGCGGTGCTGTGAGTGGATCGATTCCGTGGATTTGTCCATAGAATGGCCACGTTAGATCGCTGGTTGGATCAACATAGAACTTCCATGCAACGGATACATCGCCTTGGAACAACGCTTCTTTTTCTTCAATCTGCAATGAGATATCGATGCAACGGAAGTTCGACGTTGAGACGGACTCTTCGAGAACTGTGCCTGCTTCGTCTCGTGCCGTCCAAGTATTGGATTTAACAGAAGGAGCGTTTGCATCAACCTTGATGACGAATTCGCCACAACCGTACGAGGTTGACGATGCACAGAACGCTTCTGTGATATCAACGGCCCCATCGGGTAGGTCGACCAGTCTGAATTGGTAGGTGTACTCGTTGGTTGAAATCGGAGCGGTAATGTTAATGTTGAACGCACCCCCTTTGAAGGAGTGATAGGTCGGTTGACCGTCCTGCTTGGTACCATCAGCCCCACCTGCACCGTACGGGAAGTATTGGACTCCCCCTAACGTGCTTTGATCAGCAGCAAGTCGAGTGACCTCCATCGTGAGCTCCGTTTCAGGCAAAATGTAAACGCTGTCGAGAAGTCCGTCAATGTACGCAAATTGTCCTTCGAACGCAACTGTGTCGCCAGGATAGACGTATCCTTCTCGAACATCGGATGTGAACGGTTCGCTTACATCACTGAAGTATGGTGTAATCATCAAATCGTTCACGGCGTCGGTTCGGACATCGAGCCGAATTCCATCAGAATAGTACCATTGTGTAATTTCCGTAGTTGAACCGACAATCTTGCGTTTGTCGTTTCCATCCAAGTCAGCAATCGAAATGACAGGGGATGCAAGACTTTGCAATCCAACTATACCCCAATTGATTCGAATAGGAAGATCGAGATAGAACTCATCGGTGAACGGATTGATGAGATAATCACCGTCCATTCGCAGCAGTTGAGGGCCATCCGAATCCTCACCTTCAGGAACGATGGTAATGTGCGGGCTATCGGTCCATGCGGTTTCGTTTCGTGGGAAGTAGTAGAGGGTGAGATCGTCTCGATCGTTGGTCAAATCGACCTGAATGTAGTCGATGTCTCTCCAACCGTTTCGGTCTTCCGCTTCAACGATGAGATGGTACACGTTACCGGCATACATGGTTTGGTTCCAATCGCCTTCGTAGGAGGGGTGGTTCGAATTGAGGAGTGGACGACCTGCAGAGTTTTCGATGTTGAACGCGATGATTTCGGGTGACTTCGACGGCATCGATGCATAGGTTACCTCGTCGTTAAAGATACCAAAGGAGCCCCCATCGATTGAATTGCCTGCCAAATCATAGCCTTTGAGGAACATACTCACACGGCCAACTGGGTCTTTTTCTTGATTCGCCAAGTCGTTGTAATTGCCAGTGTAATTTGCAGTTGGATAGGCTCCATCACCTGTCAAAACAACAACGGCGTATTCGCTTTCATCTGCAACACCATCGTTGTTCGCGTCATGTTGATACTCAACCCAGTAGTGGAGATCAACTGTTGCTGGCAAATCCTGCAAGTCCGTTATTCCAACCTTGATGTATTGATTGTTGGATGGAATCACCCAAGTATCGTCAACCAAACTTCTCCAGTTGGACTCAACGTTCGGATCGACTTGACCGTTCAATACCTTGACAGACAAGAGTTCGGGGGAGAACTGATCGATTGTCAAATTAAACGGAATTGCGCATGCATCATCTGGCCGGTATTCTGAACTTGGACAAACGGTGTCTCCACCCTCATATCCAGTTAACAAGAATCGATAGTAGTGCTCTCCTGCAGTCGCAGGTCCAAGATCGATAGTCCAATCGAAGTTACCGCCTATCGTTCCTGTTTGATTCGCGATTTCTGTCCATTCAAAGACAGGAGTTTCGCCTGAACTGTTGATACTTCGCTCTTCGACTACTGTGTAGTAACTCAGCGGATTTGGTGCGACATCCAATGCTTCGAGACGAACGCTTCCGAGCATTCGGACGTATCGATTGGCATTCCCTGCATCAAGGTCTTGAACGATACCTTCTTGATTGAGTACAGAAAATGTGGTAATTGCAACATCGTTCTCAACTGCGTTTCCACCTATTGGTGCAAGGACGATTGAATCGGGGAGGCCATTTACTCCATTGGATGCTGTTTGTCCTGCAAAAATCCGAACTTGTTCGGTATCATCCCAAACACTGTTGACAACAAAGCGCCACGTGATTTCTTTTCCATCCGTGATGTCGGAAACTGAAGAGGCTTGAAGCGTAATGTAGTTGCTTGGGTTTTCCACAACCGTAAATCCATCAAGATCTGAGTAGGTTAACTCAATGTCTCCAGACGTCGATTCAAAGACAAGATAAGCTTCTTCGAAGCTTGCTCCGGTCAAAGATGAGACAGTATGCGTTGATGTAATTTCATAAATTTCGCCGTTCGGGTA
This sequence comes from Candidatus Poseidoniaceae archaeon, assembly GCA_049594755.1. Classification (GTDB taxonomy): domain Archaea; phylum Thermoplasmatota; class Poseidoniia; order Poseidoniales; family Poseidoniaceae; genus MGIIa-L2. Next base: position 4,195 of record JBMYJV010000047.1, on the reverse strand, counting down.
CAAGCCTGGAGCATTGTTGAGAAGCGAAGTTGTTGTGGTATAACCAGGAGTCGTTAAGACCGAGAGGCTTGAAAACGAGAGCCCACCTCCGCTTTCTGCGTGAACGGCGATTGGCACATTCACAAAACCGCTGGTTGCAGGATACAATGCAACACCTTGTGCCAGTTCCCATGCGAAATTATTGCCATCCGAAATGTAATGTGTCACATCATACACAACATCAAGTCCAACGAGATCGATTGTTGAACCAGTCGTTGCATTGAGGCTTTCTATGTTAAATCTGAATTTCTTCCATCCATTGCCATTGGCATCAATGTGAGCTACTGGTGTGAGACTACTTTGCATGAGCGTGTTCAGGGCCGATGTGAAATTCATCTCCTCTGGGTAAGATTCTTGACTTGCGTTACTCAAATTGCCAATCAATCCAAGGTCAAACTCTTCTAATCCTGACATTAGTTTCCACTTGAATCCTTCATTGACGTCGGTCGTAGAAGAAATTTGATTGTTTTCAAATCCAATTTCTGCGGCAGTGATTGTCGCTCCAGCAGGGAGCATGAATTCACCACCTTCGACTGAACCAGATAGTCCAAGAGTCAGCGTTCGCATTTCGGTACCGTAGTGTACGTTGTTTGCGTCTTTTGAACTGATGAATTTCGTTTGTCGGCCAAACATGTCGAATGCAGGCTCTGTGAATTCGTAATCAATGTCACCGTCGTTGGCTACGTCAATACGTATTTGTTCTGAATGGTGGGCAAATTCAAGGTCGAACCAAATCCCACCGACATTACACGGGTTTTGATACGATAGATACGAGACGAAACCGAATGATCCGTTTGGCAGACCTGCCGATTCGCCGAGGGTGTAGGTCGTGTTGTTGGATAGGATTGCCAAATTGCCATTCATAATCACTCCTATTTCAGGACTCTCAGCGCAATCATCCTCCACGTAAGGCGTAATGGAAGCGATTGGATAACTAAAATGGGGACGTAGTTTCGCAGGAGAAAAGGTGTGATCCAAAACAAACGGGACATAATCAAACATCTCACCCATCCCTTGGGTTGCCCAAACACCGTTTTGGGGGGACTCAGGAGTATTGTAGGTTTGATTGAAACCAGTTCCTACTCGGGTACCAATCGAGAAGCCATAAAGAACAGGCGTTGAGAGTTGATCTGGGCCTGAGTCGAAATTGAACTTGAAATCGATCGAAGGGTATGTGGATGAGTTGATGTTCCACAACTCATGGATATTACCAACGAGACCAGACATTGCGATTCCGTTGTTATCAATGACCAATTGACCTGTTAATGAATCAACGACGTCAACGGAGAGTACGGCTGATTGTGTCGTTTGAGCTTCGATTGTTAGGAGGCCATAGCCATTGGGATGGTTCTCGCCACCATCTACGTTGGGCAACATGTTCAATACGGTCATTGAACCGGTTTGTGCAAGTTTACTACCGAAGCGGAAATTATCGATATACCATCCTGGCATGGTGTTGTTATCCACTGAATATCCAAAGCTAGGCTGAACTTTGTTGTATTCCATAACGAACCTTAGTTCAACGTATTGTCCAACATAATCGGTCAAATCAATCTTGATGCTTTCCCAACCGCTTGGATTGCTTGATGTAATTGAGGTCCCGCCCAAGGCATAATCGTTCCTATCCACCCCGTCGCAGCGGCCATCAATTTTGTTATTTTCACCTTCCAAACCTACTTGGCGATATCCAGAGTTGGATGAGAGGGAAGAATTCTGTATATCGAAATCAATGTGTGTGAATGGCTCAGACCCGAACGTCGGAGTCGATGATGATCGTATCTCGACATACGCACAGTCAGCATATCGGTATGTAGGGTTGGTGACTCCAGACCTTAGGGTCATTAGTTGATGGAAAGAGTCAAAGTAAACTGATGGATCTTTCACAGCTGTTGTGTCGACATCAAGCACGGGCGATACAAGGGATTGCTTGAATGCGTTCTTTCCTTGTTCGTCGCTGTTGTCATCGGTGTAATCCGTATCGTAGAGCCCAGTGCCCCAACATTCATCTCCAGAGGCGCAACTCGCCGGTGTTGAGGCTCCGAAGAGAGCCCCATGTTCCCAAGTATTACCACTGATTAGAGGTGGATCCGTAATATCATAGAATCCTCCAAATTCGCTTTCAAAATCAGTAAGAATTCCCTCAGCTTTCAGAGAGACTGGGGTGGACACGGAGCCATCCTCGAACTGAAAGTCTTGGATGTTGGAAAATTTCGTCGTTTGTCCATTCCAAGCAGGATTCCATACCCTCGGTTTCGTATCGATGTCCACGCGAACATGCGAGCCGTGCACTGCGGGATCACTGCTGATAGCCATACTTGCCGATGTAATCGATTCGCCTACTGGCAAATCGATTGAAGCATCATCAGTATTCAAAAAGATTGATGCATCGTTGAGGAGAATGTCTGCTTCATTTGTTCCTGAACTGAAATCAGTCACGCTTGCTGCACTTGCAAGCGGTGTCAGAACCATCAACATCACGAGGAAGAGCGCAATTTTTGTTTGTCGGTTTTCATTGGCCATGGTGTCACCTAATCCTGCGTACCAGCACTGCACTAAAACTTCGTCGCTTTGTCGTCCTTCTCCTCGATGGTTGAAATGTCAAAAAATAAGCGACCATTGTCCCTTTCGACGCTAAGGGTTCATATCATATGGAGACGTGCGACAACCATGAAACCATTCTCAACTGAACCCGTTACGCTGATTGAAGAAGTGTTTCCTCAGGACACAAATTCCTACGACACATTGTTCGGAGGACGTCTACTCTCGGTGATGGACAAAGCAGCAGGTATTGCATGCTCCAAATTTGCACATCGTGAGTTCGTTACCATTTCCATCGATACGCTAACGTTCAAGGCTCCAGCTCGACAAGGCGATTTGATCGAAGTCACAGGACGGGTTGTGTTCACGAGTACGCACACTGCAGGCGTGAAGGTCACCGCTTGTGCCATGACGAAATCCGATTGGGAAACGCGTGTCATTTGCGAGGGCTACTTCTTCATGGTCGCTATCGATTCCATGATGCGCCCAATCCCTATTCCACAGTTGGAGCCATCCAGCGATGAGGAAAAGAAAGAATGGACCATCGCAGAGGAGATTCGCAACAATATGCTCTCCAAACGGAAATCCGCATAAGAGCATTGATGAAAGAATGCTTGGTGGGCACGAACATGCCCGTTTTGAACATTGCAATGGTCGGTAGTGATGACCTTGCAAGAGAACTTGCAAAACCGACCGACCAGCGAGACGTCCATACCTACGTCCACAAAGAAACGGTCGATGGTCAAGCACGTATCCTTTCTTTGATTCGCCCTGCAAAGTATCCAGAACGCCTACGCCCCTTGCTCAATGCATTGTCGGCAGCACGAGCGGGACTTATCGAAGTCACTGCAGTTGATGCAACACTCGGGGAAGCCTTGGTTGCTTTTGCGAGCGCTGGTATCGAACATGGCGTTGCTGTCTTGGTCCCGCCTCAAGGAGAATGGATCGATGAGGACATGGTCAAAGCTTTGTTCAAGCAAGCTGGTTTGTCCAGTTGGACGTTCGAGAAAGCCGATGGAATCGAGTTGCGAAATGCTTTCTTTGGCATAATGGATGCGGTTTCAGACCTCTTGACATCCATCGAAGAGCAACCTCTCGTCGTTCCAATCGATCAACACTTCAACGTCAAAGGCATTGGTTTGGTCGCCATTGGATACGTCCAATCTGGTGTTGTCAATGTCCATGATGAAGTGACCATGCTACCGCACGGTGGCACAGGCTCTGTGAAGTCCCTTCAGGTCATGGACGATGATGTGGATCGAGCGGGTGCAGGCGATCGGGTCGGTATCGCTCTTCGAAATGCCAAGGAGGAGAGTCTCTCTGGAACATGTCTCATCGTCCATCCAGAAATTGACGATAAGAAAACCAACACGTTCCGTCCACTTGCTTTGGAGAATCATTCCGTCTCTTCGATGCAACTCAAAGTCTCACCGTTTCAAAAGAAGCAACTTGCTGTCGGTGATGTCGTCCATGCATCCATTGATTTGCAATTCAACGTAGGCCGAGTCGAATCGGTTGATGGTGGAACGTGCGTCGTTCGATGGGAGACACCACTCTTGCAACGAATCGATGATGCTCCAGACGTCCTCATCGCTCAACTTGATTCTAAGCCCCGGAT
>JBMYJV010000046.1:0-8424 GCA_049594755.1 Candidatus Poseidoniaceae archaeon | reverse complement strand
TCAACTCAAGGTTGAAGAAATCAAGCAGAAGGATTCCATCCTCAACGCTCAAGTCATGGCAGAGTGGATCGCATCTTCCCTCGAACGTGGATGGTACTACCGCCGTGCTGGAAACAGTGCAGCAGAGAACATCATGTCCGAAGGCGCTCGTGGTGTCATCGTCACTGTCGCTGGTAAACTCACAGGTTCTCGAAACCGAACGCAGAAGTTCATCATGGGCCACGTCAAGTACTGTGGTGAGACTGCACTTCAGCACATGGACAAGGGTTATGCTGTTGCCGTTCGCAAACTCGGAACCATCGGTGTCACTGTTGAAATCATGCGCAAGGACGTTCGTTTGCCTCACGAGATTTCCATCTTCTCCGATGAGGAGTTGAAGATCCGAGAAGCTGCAGGCGAGGAAGGCGAAGACGCTCCTACTGAGGAGGTGGAAGAATGAGCCACGTACGAAACCGAGACATCTCCGCTATGAGCCGTGAAGCTCTCGAAGCACGATTGCTCGAATTGCAAGACGAACTTCTCCAACTGCAAGCTGAGAAAGCGCTTGGTGGCACGCCATCCAACATGGGTGCTTACAAGGCTACTCGACGCAGTATTGCACGAATCAAGACCCATCTAGGGAACAACTGAATGAACACGAGGTGATGAACGACTATGGCGGCAATTTGTGGTGTATGTGGTCTACCAGACGAACTATGCATCTGCCAAGAAATCGCCAAGGAACAACAACGAGCAATCTTGTCCACCGACAGAAGGAGATACGGAAAAATCGTAACCAAAGTGGAAGGAATTGACGATGTTGCCATCGACATCAACGAATTAGCAAAACTACTCAAAAACAAATGCGCTGCCGGGGGAACTGTCAAAGGTCGAATCATTGAACTTCAAGGCGATCACAAAAAGAAGGCAGCAAATGTACTACGAAACAATGGATTCAATGTGGAGGTGAGATAAGATGACGGACATGAACACAACCTGGATTGGTCAACGATTGACCGTTGTTGAATCCACCGACTCAACTCTTGTCGGACGCTCTGGAAACGTCATTGACGAGACACAAAAGACGGTGACCATCGTCGAGAACGGCCAAGAGCGTGTTTTCGGCAAGGCATCGATTCAATTTACACTCAACGACGGAACTACCGTCCTATCTGGGTCGTCCTTGCGGCAACGACCAGAAGATCGAATGAGTCGCAACTACAAGGAGGCATGAACATGCGAAAAATTGGAATTGACGTAAAAACACCTACTGGCGAATGGGATGGCGATGAAAACTGTCCGTTCTATGGAAGCCTACGCCTACGTGGACAAATGTTCGAGGGCGTTGTATCCGGTGTTGGTATGCAGAAGACAATCACCATCGAGCGTAACAACGTTCGATACATGAAGAAGTACGAGCGATTCGAGAAGCGAACAAGCGCTCTCAGCGCACACCTTCCAAGCTGCATTGGTGACGTCGAGATTGGCGACACCGTACGTGTCATGGAATGCCGCCCGCTCTCCAAGACGGTCTCATTCTGTGTCATCGAAAAGACTGGAGGTGAAGCCTGATGCGTGGAATTGCAGGTCGACAAACACGTGGTTTGCCAACCATGGCTCGTTTGCACGTCGCTGACAACACAGGCGCAAAGATCGTCCAAATCGTCAACGTCATCAAGCTCGGTGGTACCATGCGTCGATACCCAGCTGGTGGCGTCGGTGACATGACCAAGGTCTCCGTCAAGAAGGGTACACCAGATACCCGTCGTCAAATGTTCAACGCTGTCATCATTCGACAGCGACGTCCGTTCCGTCGTGCAGATGGTACGTGGGTACAATTCGAAGACAATGCTTGTGTCATCACCAATCTCAAGGGTGAAGTCCAAGGGTCGGATATCAAGGGACCCGTTTCCCGTGAGGCTGCAGAACGCTGGCCTCGTATCGCTGCAACAGCGAAGCAAATTGTATGAGGTGAAGAAGAATGGTCAAGTCAAGTAAACCAGGAAAGCAGCGTAAGGCGCAATACAACGCCTCCATGCACACCAAGCGCAAGCGTGTTTCAGCACGATTGCAACTCGACAAGCCTGACGAGCGATTCGCAGGTGTTCGATCTGTTACTGTCCGTGCAGGTGACACCGTCCGTGTCATCCGTGGAGATTTCTCACACGGTGGCAAGCGTCACGGTGGCAAGCGAAAGGCTGAGCCACTCACTGGCCCAGTCATCGGTATCGATGCTGACAAGGGTCGTATCCTCATTGAAGGTGCAAAACAATCCAAGTCCGATAACAGAGAAGAGGCAGTCCCGGTCCATGCCTCCAACGTCGTCGTCATCAAACTCGATGAGACAGACAAGCTGCGTGTGCAGAAATTGACCGAGGATAGGAGTTGAACAATATGGGTAGCAGCAGTCACTTGAAGCGATTGGCCATGCCACGAAGCTGGCCTCTTCCACGAAAGACCACCATTTGGGTCACACGCCCAAGTCCAGGTGGACACAGTCTAGAGCGATGCATGCCAGTCAACCTCATCGTTCGTGACGTCCTTGGACGTGCACAGAGCGCTCGTGAAGTTCGATTCATCGTTCACAATGAACTGATCAAGGTCGATGGACGTGTTTGCAAGGACACTCGACGTGGCGTTGGTCTCATGGACGTTCTCTCCCTTGGAGACGAACATTTCCGATGCATGCTCGATGCCAACGGCCGTCTTCGTTACGTCAAGATTTCAGCTGAAGAAGCCTCATGGAAACTCGTTCGAATCGAAGGCAAGACCACGCTCAAAGGTGGCAAGACGCAACTCAACTTCCACGACGGTCGAAACATGCTCGTTGACGATGCAGCAACCTACAGCACGGGTGATTCGGTCAAGATTTCACTTCCTGACCAAGAAATTCTTGAGCATATTGCGTTCGTTGAAGGCGTTCGATGCTACCTCATCGGTGGTACACACGTTGGCGAAATGGCTTCCATGAAGGAGCGCATTGTCAAGCGTTCCAGCATGCCAAACGAAGTTGCATTCGATGAGTTCGGTACAACCGAAATCAATGTCTTCGCTGTTGGCGATGCAAGCATCCCTGCTATGGAGGTGAAGGCTTGAGCGAGACCGTCAATCCAATGAGCGTTCCTCGAATCACAAAGGTCTGCGTCAACATCGGAGTTGGCGAAGGTGGTGACCGACTGGTCAACGCTGAGAACGTTCTCGAAATGGTCACTGGTGTCCGCCCACAGCGAACACTCGGTAAGATTCAGAACCGTGACCTCAAGGTCCGTGAAGGTGCGCCGATTGGTTGCCGGTCAACCATGCGTGACCAAGAATCCATCAAGGAATTCTTGACCAACGCTTTCTGGGTTCGTGACAACACCATCCCAAGTTGGAACTTTGACGCACAAGGAAACCTCTCGTTCGGTATCCGTGACTACACGGATTTCCCAGAGCAAAAGTACGATCCAGACATCGGTATCTACGGCATGGACATCAACGTCGTTCTCGAGCGACCAGGCCACCGTATCAGCCGACGCCGAAAGGCAAAGAGCAAGGTTGGCAAGGGCCATGGCGTAACTCGTGACGAGTCCATGGAATGGTTCAAGTCGAACTTTGGAATTAAAATCATGGAGGAATGAAGATGGCACGAGATCATGGAGAATACATGGGACGAACGATTGGATGCCGCCGATGTGGGCGACGTCGAGGAATGATTCGACGACACGGGCTACGCTTGTGCCGTCAGTGCTTCCGCGATGTTGGAAACGAAATCGGTTTCAAAAAGATGAACTGAGGTGATTATGAATGCAATTTGATCCATTAAACGACGCACTCGTCAAGATTTACAACGCAGAACAAGCTGGAAAATTCGATGTTGAATTGACTCCAGCCTCCAAACTACTTGGAAACGTTCTCAACATTATGCAGTCTTCCGGATACATCGGAGAGTACTCACGTGTTGAGAACGGCCGAGGTGACGCCTTTGTCGTCCAACTTCGCGGAACCATCAACCGATGCGGTACCGTCAAGCCACGACACAGCGTTCGCCGACAAGAATTCGAAAAGTGGGAGACACGATATCTCCCTGCTCAGGACTTTGGTCTTCTCATTCTGACGACCAATTCCGGCGTCATGAACCACTACGATGCGAAGGACGCCCGCATCGGCGGCAAGTTGCTTGCCTACGTATATTGAGGTGAAAAGCATGGTAAAAATCGACAGAATCGAACACAACGTAACCATCCCTGAAGGCGTTACTGCCACACTCAGCGAAGATGGCGTCGTCACCATTGCAGGACCAAACGGTTCCCTTTCACGAGCCTTCGTATCGTCTCGAGTTGAGATCCTCCGAGACGGAGGCGGACTCATCGTACGAACGGACTTGCCACGACGCAAGGACAAGGCTATGGCAGGAACCTGGAATGCTCACTTGAACAACATGGTCAAGGGTGTAACCGAAGGCTTCACCTACCACTTGAAGGCCTTTTACTCTCACTTCCCAATGACGTTGGCTGTCCAAGGACAGAACTTTGTTGTCAACAATTACTTTGGTGAAAAAGTTCCACGTTCCGCAGACATCCTTCCAGGTGTTGACGTGAAAGTCAGCAACAAGGTTGAGATTACAGTTTCAGGAATCGACAAGGAACTCGTTGGCCAAACTGCAGCGAACATTGAGCGTTGTACAACGGTCAAGAAGCGAGATCGACGTGTTTTCCAAGACGGTATCTACCGTCTCAGCAAGGAGTGATGAAGAATGGCAGACGATTATGAAAATATGACTGTAGCTGAACTCAAGGAATTGCTCAAGGAGCAAGGCCTCCCTGTCTCTGGGAAGAAGGCAGATCTCATCGAGCGCCTCGCTGGTGCTGCTGAGCAAGACGATGCGCCTGTTGAAGAAACAGAAGCCGCATCCGATGCTGAAGAAAACGATGATGATTTCTTCGAAGACGATGACGACTGGGATGATGACGAAGACGAAGTCCACGTCGCTAAGCAAAAGCCAGTTCTCGATGAAGCAACACAAGAGGCACTTGCGCTTCGTGCTGCTCAGAAGAAGAAAACACCATCCTTCCGTCGAACCGAATGGTTCCGATACAAGCGATTGTCTCGTTCCGGATGGCGTGCTCCTCACGGAATGGACAACAAGCAACGTCGCAACTTCAAGTATCGAGGTTCCCTCGTTCGTGTTGGACATGGCAAGGTTGCATCCGCACGTGGTCTTCACCCGTCCGGATTCAAGGAAGTCATGGTTCACAACCTCAACGATTTGGAAACCATCGATCCGGAAACCCAAGCCGCTCGAATCGGTCGAACCGTTGGTGGCCGAAAGCGAGAGAACATCCACGCTCGTGCTGATGAATTGGGGATTCGTATCTTGAACCGAAGGAGGAATGTCTGATGCAACTCACAAACCAAAAGCGACTCGCAGCGAAGATTCTCAAGTGCGGTGAAAACCGTGTTTGGATCAACCCTGACTACATCGATGAGGTTGCATCGTCTGTTCAAGCAGACGACATTCGCGAATTCATCGAAGAGGGTCTCATCCGTGCCAAGGCTGTCAAGGGAACATCTCGTGTTCGAGCTCGTACCCGTCAAGAACAGCGCCGCAAGGGTCGACAGAAGGGGCAAGGTAAGCGAATGGGTACTGCAAACGCTCGTAACCCTCGCAAGAACCGATGGATGCGAACCATTCGCTCCCAGCGACGTGCTCTCAAGGATTTGCGAGAGGCTGATGAAATCACGCCTTCGCAATACCGCCGCTACTACCTCAAGGCAAAGGGTGGTTCCTACCGATCCATTGCCCACATGCGTTCTCAAATGACCATGGAAGGTGTACAACTCAAGGAAGGTGACAACTGATGCAAGGAAACCGACGACGCTCAGTCCTACGACGACGTAAGGCTGGACTCACAGACTACCGACGCCGACTACGACTTCTACGAAGCCAACAACCTCGTGCGGTTGTTCGCGTCTCAAACACACGCACATCGTGCCAATTGGTGACTTGGGCCGCTGAAGGCGACAAGGTTGCACTCAATGTAACTGGCAACGATCTGGTCAAGAAATTCTCATGGCCAGACAACATGTCCAAGAAATCCGTTCCTGCATCCTACCTCGTAGGCTATGCACTCGGAAAGGCAGCCCTTGCTGCTGGACATGAAGATGCAGTTCTCGATATCGGACTTGCAGCAAGCACACCAGGCGGTCGTGTTTTCGCTGCACTTCGCGGAATGGTCGAAGCTGGACTCAACGTTCCTCACAGCGAAGAAATTCTTCCTGCTGACGACCGAATCAACGGCGCACACATCGACGACAACGTCGCTGGTGCGATTGAAACCACAAAAGCATCCATTGAGGGGGCCTACTGATGACAGAAGAAGAAACAACAGAAATCAAGCAAGCACCAGGTATGATTCTTGCTTACGCTCCACAAGAGGCTGAAGAGACGGGCGGTCGACGACGACGTCGTAGCGCTCAATCTGATGCGATCAACAACCTCCGCAACTGGACGCCACGTACCCGACTCGGAAACATGGTCTATGCTGGCCTTGTCACAACCTATGAGGAAGCCCTCGCAAGTGGTCTTCCAATCCGTGAAGTCGAAATCGTCGATGCTCTCCTACCAGAGTTGGAAGATGAGATCATCAACGTCAACATGGTTCAGCGAATGACCGACAGTGGTCGTCGTGTTCGATTCAACGTCATGGCGTGTGTCGGAAATCGAAATGGATACGTTGGTCTCGCAATGGCCAAGGCAAAGGAAGTTTCCAATGCCATCCAGAAGGCCATTGTCGCTGCAAAGCTCAACCTGATCAGCGTCCAACGTGGAAACGGTTCCTGGGAATCTTCTGCTGGTCCAGGCACATCCGTGCCAATCAAGGTCAACGGTCGTTCCGCTTCGACCCGTGTCACGTTGATGCCAGCTGCAAAGGGTAAGGGCCTTGTTATCGGTGAAACCGGTAAGAAAGTCCTCGAACTTGCTGGTGTTACTGACGTTCTCTCCCGAACCAAGGGACAAACCCGAACCACCATCAATTACGCTGCTGCAACCTTTAATGCACTCAAAACATTAAACACAACTCGTATCAGCAACGAACAGCGAGAACGCTTGTTCATCAACACTGGGAGGGTTTTGAAGTGAGTTTCATCGTTGTTCGAGCACGAAGCAATGTTGGTGTCGAGCGATCCATTCGTGAAACAATGGACTATCTCAACTTGACCAAGGTCAACCATGCGGTCATCATTCCAGAGAACGATCAGTACATTGGAATGCTTCGCAAGGCCAAGGACTACATCACATGGGGCAATGCAGACCTTGCAACCGTTGAAACCATGCTTTCAGAGCGTGGACGAATGCCAGGTGATGCTCCATTGACCGATGCAATCGTTGCAGAAGCAACCGATTACAAGACCATTGGTGACTTCGCTAAGGCGATTGTCAACAATGAAGCAACCGTGAAAGATGTTCCAGGTTTGAAGCGTGTCTTCCGTTTGCATCCTCCTCGAGGCGCAAAGGGATGGGGCGGAATCAAGCGATCCTACGTCGTTGGTGGCGCCCTCGGTTCCCGAGGCGACGACATCAAGGCGCTCGTTGAGAGAATGATTTGAGGTGATATGATGGGTACAAAAGCAAACAAGCACCGTGGACGAAACCGATACCACGGTCGTGGAAAGAAAGCCGGTCGTGGCGCTGGAAAGCGTGGTGGCCGTGGAAATGCAGGTATGAACAAGCATCGTGTCATGACTCGAATCAAGTACATGCCAGGTCACTGGGGTATGCACGGTTTCAACCGTCACCCTTCCCTACGCAACGTACACGTGACCTGCAACGTTAGCCAACTCGAAGGTATGGCAGATGGTAAGGACAGCATCAATCTTGGAGAACTTGGAATTGACAAGCTCCTCGGATCTGGTCGAATCAACGCTGCTATCACCGTCACAGTCGCAAACGCTAGCGCTTCAGCCATCGAAAAGGTCGAAGCTGCGGGTGGATCCGTCAATCTTGATGACGGTGATGACTGGGACGAATGGGAAGAAGAGTGAACAAGGAGGTCTTTGAATGAAACACAAGCCAGTACCAATCGGTGTTGTTCTTACGGGTGTCATTTACTTTGGTCTCCTCTTCTATTGGCAGTGGGATGAACTTTCAGGCGAAGGTGCCGCACGAGATGCAGCCATCTTCGGCATCGTTCTCGCAGTTGCACACGTAGCCTACGTCATGGCATGTTTCCAGCGTGATCTTCCTGCCTCGATGAAGCAACTACCAATCATTGGTCGCTATGCGAAACTCTATGGTTGGTTGATTTTCGTTTTCATCGCTGTATGGTACTGCCGTCCAGAGAAATGGGGCGGCTACGATGAAGCAGTTGGATTCCTCCTTGTGGGTGTCTTACTACTTGGTTTCGGTGCAGCAGCCATCCTCACATGTTTCATGTGGAGCGGTGACCAAAGCAGCCGTTTGTA
>JBMYJV010000045.1:0-8644 GCA_049594755.1 Candidatus Poseidoniaceae archaeon | reverse complement strand
ACAATCCTGTAATTCCTCCTTTGTGTGATGCATTCGATGAATCGATTAGCCTTGCCCCCAAAAGTGGGATATCGGTATCGGATGAGTGGTATGCACCTGGAGAATTCCACTGCGTTGAATTGGTTGCATTGGCCCAGTTGGCATCACCATCGAAAGCGGTGTTGATCAACGATGCACTCCACCACACCTCACCGCTACTGCTTGACTTGGTGTTGAGTGTGAAGAAGGCATCCATGATTTCGTATGTACCGTTGATCGGCAACTTTGCCAGATCTACTGAAACGATGAACGATGAACGTTGAGATGTACCGGAACTATACAAGGAACGTCCAACACTGATTGTTCCCGAATTGTAGAGGTTGGCATTTGGTGCTGCTGAATCGAGCGACGTATCTGTCACGAATCCTGACGGTTCGTTCAGGTCAGGCAAGAATCCACCTTCAGAGACGTTGATATAACCCCACGTACTGTTGATCTCGTTTCCAATATCGTTTGGAATATGGAAGACGGAACTGGTCGACCGAGGACCAAGCATCTCATCGTTGACAGGTTGAACGAACCATCGAATGCTTTGATTTGTTGCCAGATGACTCGATGGTTGGAATGAGAGGTTCTGCACATCAAACATGGTCGTGTCAATTCGTGAATCGTAGATTGAGAAACCTTCCATAATATCTGTTGGATCGTTCTGAATGAATACCTTCCAATCGTCGATATTAGCGGCATTGGAGTGCGACCATGTCATGACAGGGCGAGTTGAAGGTTCAGGAACGTGGCTGCTCAAATTCCAAGCCATATCGCCATCCATTGGAACTGCATTACTGGCAGCAACCGTTGGAATCGATGCAGTCCCATTGGTCCACGTTAAATTAAGCCAAGGTCGTTGGTTGGTTGCCCCTTCCGTGCTTGTAAAAGTGATCAAACCATCAGATGCATCACTGGTCATCAAGGCGATGGAGAGATAAGAATCACCGTTAGCAAGCGCTGCTTGTACAAGTTCTGTCACGTCCCAGTCCATCCAGTTCGCCGGTACAGATGCACTGAGATCACTCAATGAACCGACGTCGGATCCAATACCTCGAGCACCATCGACAGACCAATTGTTGGTGCCGTCATAGGTCGAATTGTTGAGTGCAGTGGTCCATGTTTGCAGGACAGGACGAACAGCAACCTGAACGTTGGTATCGGAACCCAATTGGGCCCACATGCTGAGCTCAGCGTTGGTTACACGAGCATTGCTTGGTGTTGGCAACTGATTCAAAGGAATCTTGAGAAGAGCAGAAGCGTGGTGTCCGCTGTTCAACTCCCCGACCTTCAGCGATGTTGACGCCGAGTGGTTGAGTTGACCTTCGTTACCATCTTCTGCAAGCCATGTGTCGATGAAGTGTGGAAGTTGGAGATCAGGCATGGCTTCATGGTGGCGAATTTCAACAGCAGCACTTGTCGAGGAGAGGTTCCAAGTGACCAAGGAAGGGAGATTGAAGTGGAAGGTTTCCGACCAATTGCCGAGTTGGTTGGTCGAAGAAACTGCACGAACGCGCCAGTACCACGTCTTCCCATCTCCGAGATCGGACGTTGGTGTGTAGGAGTTGTTGGTTAAATCGAAACCTGGATTTGACCACGACGTTTCAATGCTCATGTCACTGCTGTCAAAGGTGTTCGTAGTATCCATTTGGACAACATAACCACTGGCTCCCACGCTGGAAGAGTGTGTCCAATTCATGAGGGGCCGATACACCGGTTCTGGGTTGATTCCATCGGCGACACTCCAGCTTCCATTCAAAGGAAGAACGGGAACAGGTTCGATCGGAACAGCATTTGAGCCAGGCACGTAAACAAAGGAGAGTTCTGGACGTTTGGCATCAACGGCAGCACCAGTATGGAACAGAACGTCGCGAATTTGACCGCTGCCTGCTCCAATGATTCCGAGGATGAAATCTGCGGAATGGTTGTTTCGCATTGCATTTTGAACGGCTAACGTGACGTTCCAATTTGCAGAAGAACTCGATGTGTAACCAGCACCTATGCTGACCGAATCGAGAAGCGAGGAACGTTCGCTTCCCTTTGCGCCGACCAAGTTCCATGGGTTCGTTCCGTCGTAGGTTGCCCAGGTAGCACCGTCTTCAGTCCATCCGTGTTGTGTGTTTTCCCATGCTCCGACAACAGGTGTTCCGGATGGGGCATTATTGAGGTACAGTTCAAGGTTTGCGGACTCAACGGCATAACCAGGCGGTAGGAAGGTCGTGGAAAGATCACACCCAAACAGGACCGTTGTCTCAGATGGAATGGTATTGTACGAAACTTGTAATTCGGTTTCAGAACCGTAGTTTGAACTCGGCATTCCTGAATCGATGTAGGTGTCAGCGCACGCTGGGTGAAGATCGTCAGAACTTGCGTTGCCTTGTTTCAATCGGAATTCGTATCGATCACCACCAAGCCATGTTGAGTTGATGGAACTGATGAGGAATGAAGAGTACGACCATTCTCCGTGACGGTTATTAGAATCAACGTGAAGCATACGCCAGTTGTACATGTGTCCTGCTTCGAGACTATCGAGACCGGTAAAACTTACCTCGCCATCGCTTGGAGCAAAGTTCGTGTCGGTTCGAGTGTCAATTCGAGCAACACGGTCGTGGAACAAGGAATCGGTCGAAAGCTCGAAAATCATGTCATAGGAAGAAGAGGTTGAGGATGCCCAAGTGAGCGTTGGCGTTGTGTTACCGGTAAAGTTGTGACCCGTTTGGTTCCACAAGGTTTCCCCGTCCCATGGCGACGTCAGCGACGGAGCGACTGTAACCGGCGATGACCAGTCGTACTTGATGTACAAGTGTGGCTTATCATCCTCATTGACTGCGTCGGAGGAATGGAAGGTGACGGAATCAACGTTACTGGCAGCATACGCACCGTTTTGTGAACGGGCGGTCATAGCAAAATCAAGGCTGGACGTTGGCATTCCGTTGTCAAGGTATTGCTGAAGCATGCTTGTCATGTCAAAGGCAAAGTCGTCGCTTGTTTGTGATCCCATCACACCTGAATCGGTGGCATATCCAAGATACTCTCGGCCTCCTTCATCCCAAAGTTGACCAGATGTAGGGCTACGCCATGTGAGTTCATTCTCTGACCAAAGGTCAACCGTATCCACTTCGTGTAACGCCAGACTTGCAGAACCACTCGAAGTCGAGCGTGTTACGTTCAGCGAGGCTTCAACAATCGTCGCATTAGGGTGCAAACCCAGATAATCAAAGTTGACCCTAAAGTAAGTTATCGCCTCTCGCGTCGTCGTTACTTGCGTGACAAACGTTGAATCGGATCCAAAGTTGTTGTTCTTGTTATCCTCATCGATGTACGTATCTTCGATAAATGTGAAGTCATCTGAAAGATCGTTGGTATCGACCGCAATGGATGCAGTACCGTCGTTGTTTGCCGTAATGTCGTGCGCAGGCAAGAAGAAGAATCCACTCGTCCACGAACTAAGGGTGCCAGTTGAATCCATCGCTCGCATTCTGTAATGCATCTCAGTACCGTTTTCGAATGCATCCGAAGATGGGATGTTGAGAGCACCGGTAGCACCGGACATTGTGAAGCTCGACGCATGAGTATCGGTGTTGTACAACCAATTGAAGTTGTCCTGATTGCTCTTGAAGCCATCATCCATGGAGATTTGGACCTCTGCGAGAATTCCAGAATAGGAATCCCAAGTCATGCTCGGAGTCAAATCAGCAGCGAGGTAGAAATCGTCGGACATGAGAGGGGCGCCATCGTCGACAAAGTTTGGTGCGATGGTTCCACCAGATCCTGCTGTCGACGTCGAGGAATCAACAAGAAGGCTCGGTCTGTCAGCGATGTTGAGCGTTTCGTTCATAGCACATTCATACTGAGAACCTAGAGCGGATACAACTAATTCGAGCGTCGAAGCACCCGAAGCAACGGCACTTTGAGCAAGCGCAGTAACATTGAGCTGTACGTTGGATGATCCCCCTGTTGGCCCGAGAGGCGGGGTGAGAATTGGTGGCTCCCAATCGGAGCGGTCCGTACCATCCTCGAGTCCTGGCTCGCCCCATGTCAAGATTCCATTTCGTGAATTCCACGTTGCGTTTTCATCCCAAGTCAGGCTGGTTGAAGCGGGGTAAACTGCAAGCCCGATGGTTGCTGCACTGTTCGAACAAACGAGATCCAATCGAGCGGAATGGATGGTATCAGTCGAAGCAAAGTTGAGGGGAAATGAGAGGAGAAGCCGCGCATCGCTCGTTCCAGATACACCGAGCAGGCCCGTATCGTCCCCGGCATAATCGTCGTTTGGATTATCGGAATCAATGTAAGTATCCAGTGTTGGACCTATGGTCGAAATGACATGTTGAACGGTTGGTTCCTCTTCCAAAACTTCTGGCGCTGGAAAAGCGGATGGAACAAAGACGTCGGCAAGAAGGAACATTAAGATGAGAGTCACTGCTGTGAAGACATTTCGATTTGCGGTACGGTTTCTCATGGCGCTCATTCGACCTAAGGTGTGGAAGGTTATGACTGATTCGGCGGACGCCCCCCTTAAGGGGGGCGGGATTTGGGCTTCAAAAAATCCAATCCGAATGTTGAAAGATGCTCGCCATTCTCTTTGGTTTATGAGCGAACTTTGGGTCGAGCGACATCGCCCACAGAGTGTGGGTGAAATCCGAGGACAAGCCTCTGTCGTCAGTCGTCTATCGGTCTATGCTGAGCACAAGGAATTCCCTCATCTGCTGTTTGCAGGACCGCCAGGAACAGGGAAAACAACGGCTGCAATGGCTCTGACCAAAGACGTCTTTGGCGAGCATTATCGTGACAATTTGCTCGAGATGAATGCATCGGATGAACGAGGGTTGGACAAGATTCGTTCCAAAGTCAAGCAATTTGCTCGAACACAACCGTATGGCGATGCCAAGTTCAAGATCATTTTTCTCGATGAGTCCGATGCTCTGACAAACGATGCCCAAGGCGCTCTGCGTCGCATCATGGAACAATACGCTGAGACGTGTCGATTTATCCTATCGTGCAATTATTCATCCAAGGTCATCGAGCCGATTCAGTCTCGATGTGCAGTGTTTCGATTTCGGCCACTTGCCGATTCTGAGGTTCTCGACCAAGTCAAACACGTCGCAAACGAAGAGAATGTGGCGCTTGAAGACGATGCAGCAGAAGCCCTAGCGAAAATTGCACAAGGCGATTTGCGACGAGCCATCACTGCCTTGCAAGTGTCCGCGGCCATTAGCGAAACCATCACTCGTTCCATTGTATACGAAACATCGGCTACTGCGCCGCCAGAGGCGCTCCATCAATACATCATGGCGTGCAAAGACGATGGATTCCACGTTGCTCGGAGGCGTCTTCAAGAACTCTTGAATAAATACGGGCTAGCAGGAACGGATTTTGTCGGTCAACTCCACAGAGAGTTGTACAATGTCGATTTCATTTCAGAGATGGACAAACTGGACCTCACGGAGATCATGGCAGAGGTCGACTATCGCCTCGTTGAAGGCGGTGGCGAGAAGATACAACTGGATGCTATGACGGCAAAGCTTGTCACCATGTTGAGAAATTGATTTTTCACTTTCACTTTTCGAAACGCCTCGGCAACAAGAGGGTCGTTCGGAGCATACTCGAAGCATCATGCACCAAACAATTGACGCCCTTCTTGATGTCTTGTCATGGACACCGCTCGCTAGATTCATTCGAAGCTATCGAATTCAACAATTGAATCAACGAACCGTCGAACTAAGGTTGTCCAAAAAAATCGATGCCGTATTTGAGAAGATTCTCAGGCGTCACTCGGACATGCTGTCTTGAACAGCAGATTCGCTCGAGATGACGAGGTTCCAAGTGTATTGCTGCACGTTTTGCCATGGATCTCCTTCTTCGGTAATCGTCACCACAATTTTATGAGTTCCTTCTTCAAGATCGGTTCCTAAATAGACGGAGAAGGGCTGATCTAAATCGCCGTGTGGCGTCAGATTTGGTGCGGATTTGTTGGATGTTGAGGTACCATTAGCGATTCGCTCTGCGTTGCTGTTCCAATACGAAATGTTGTCTTCTTGAATTGTTTCGTTGGCCTGATAATTACGCGTGACTTCAACGACAGCTCCATCGGAGTTGACATTGTCCATCAACCCAAACAACAACCAGGCTTCGCCCTCGAGAATCGGAGAACCATCTGTGTGCCACGTCAAAGTGGCACCAGATGTGGCCATGCTGTGGGGGTACACAATTTCCTCACCATCATCGGCAACAACCGTCCATTCGCTCGCAAGTTCTGGTGCTGCGATGTCGCCGAACGGTGGGTTGACCAAGAGAAACGACAGTGCAAGGAAGGTAAACGTGTGCAAGAATGCTGCCTTAAACCAAGTACCCCCACCGTAATGCTCGACGAATCGTTCTGGCATCACTGTGCGGTGAAGCGTCGGGATAAGGAAGATGCAGGTCAGAGGCAGAATGTACAAAATCTTGGATTTCTCTGGGTCTGTTGAGTCCATCAAGACATAGCGCATGAGGAGTGTGATGGTCAACGAGAAGGCTAGAACAAGCCACATCGATGCAGTATCTGCCTTTTCTTTCTGAACGTGCTTGACAGGATCGAATGCTTCGATACCGAGGTTGCGTCCGGTTCGACGCACCTTCTTTTCCTTGTCCCCTCCTTGCGTTCGCTGACGACGTTCGCCTTGGGCCGCAGTCATCGCCGTCGAGAGGTCGACCATGACCCTTCGGGTGGGTGAGAGTGAATGAAGGATGCGGTCGAATTCCTTCTGTTGGAACCCGCATTCTTCAAATGGGGGGTTTCGCAGGCGGGAGTAGGCCGGGGTGGCGTAGTTGGTAGCGCGTCGGACTCATAGGGCAGCCTTCAAGGCGATCGTATGACGTGCAAAGCCCCTTGTGGTGTCTGAGACATCCGAAGGTCGCGGGTTCGAGCCCCGCTCCCGGCACCACCATCGCATTGTTGAAGGGCTAGAGCCCACTCCAAGCACCATGGCACAAGTCCCTGATGTTGGTAGCCACGTCCGGCTCAAACTCACAACCCATGATGGCGACACTACGATTGAGGGAGTGGTCTTACCTCCCGCAGTTGCAGAACATGTGACTGTCAAACTTGCCAATGGCTACAACATTAGCCATCACCTCTCTTCAATCGAAATCCTATCCGTCGAACAACCAGTGTCCACTGACTCCATCGAATCCGATGCACCATCGATGAATCCAGATTTGCCTACGGTCCGTATTGTCCACACCGGAGGGACCATTGCTTCGAAGGTCGACTACACAACAGGCGCTGTAACGGCTCAGTTCGAGCCATCGGAATTGGTTGAACACGTTCCCGAACTTCTGAACATTGCCAACCTCGACGTTCACAAAATAGGGAACATGTTCAGCGAAGACATCCGTCCAAATCATTGGAATCAAATCATTGATGCATCAGAACGAGCCTTTGCTGATGGTTGTGTAGGTGTCGTAGTCACACACGGAACCGATACACTCCACATCACCGCTTCGGCTGTCGCCTTCGCATGGTGCGGAAAGGGCGGTAACCCGCCAGGACGTATTGCCTTCGTTGGCTCGCAGCGCTCCAGCGACCGGGCTTCCTCGGATGCTGCACAAAATCTGATCTCTGCCGTCAAGTGGGCTGCAGAAGGGCCGCAACCAACGGGTGAACTTAGCGACGCAGTGGTTGTCTCCATGCACACTACCAGCGACGACGGGAATTGCTCAATCCATGCAGCTACGGGCGTTCGCAAACTTCACTCAAGCCGACGCGATGCTTTTCGCCCCGTCAATACCATGCCTCTTGCGACAGTCCATATCGACAATTCAAACGTCAGCCTCAATCTAGGACACCACTATGAGCAAGCGAGATCATCACTTCAATCGAGACCTATCACATCCGAAGCATCCCGTTTCGATGAGAACATTGTCATCCGACAAATGACTGCAGGCCCATGGCTGACAACGCAAGAGATTCATGATGCCGTTGGCTCAAACGTTGATGCGCTTGTCATTCATGGAACCGGACTTGGACATTTACCGATTGAAAATCCAAACAACGACGCTCCTCAAAACATCGAACTTTACAATGCTCTCGCTCAATTGAAGATCCCTGTATTGGTGGTCAACCAATGCATCCACGGACCAGTCAACATGAACGTTTACTCAAAAGGACGGATACAACAAGACATTGGGCTTCTCGGGCATGGCTTGACATCATCGCCTGAGGCTGCTGTTGTTAAGCTCCATTTTGCACTTTCAAACAACATGGATGTTGCTTCAACCATGACTGAGAATTTGTTCGGAGAACAGCAACAAACCATTCTCAACTAAGCGATTCGATGAAGAACCTTATCGGTTCTGAGGGATGTATGGCAAGTCCAGTTGGCGACCCAATATCCGAACTCAGGTCGCGTCGTGAACGTGCTCGAGCAGGCGGTGGACGAAAGGCACTGGAAGCCATTCGTGCTACAGGACGAGGTACTGCACGAGACCGGATTGATTTGCTCCTTGACCCGGATTCCTTTGTCGAAGTGGATACGTTCGTTACCCATCGAACGAAAGACCACAACATGTTCCTTCACCAAACGCTTGGTGATGGTGTCGTCACAGGCCATGGGACCATCGAAGGCCGTCGCGTCTA
>JBMYJV010000044.1:0-8739 GCA_049594755.1 Candidatus Poseidoniaceae archaeon | reverse complement strand
CTTCTTTCGTCCGAGGTGATATGCTAGGAGTTGCCCCTTGGTGATTTCACGAAGCATCCATGCCAACTTGTTCTGGACAAGTTGGTACGAAGCGATAGGGTGGTCGAACTGAATTCGACTCAATGCGTAGGTCTTGGCGCTGTGGAAACATGCCATAGCCGCACCCAGTGCACCCCATGAGATGCCATATCGAGCGTTGTTCAAGCAAGAAAACGGTCCACGTAGGCCCTTGACGCCAGGAAGGATTCGATCCTTCGGGATTTTGCAATCTTGGAAGACAAGTTCCGATGTAACGGATGCTTTCAGAGAATGCTTGCCTTTCATTTCAGGTGCACTGAACCCTTCGTCACCTTTCTCAACAATGAACCCACGAATAACCCCATCGAGTTTGGCCCATACAACAGCAACGTCAGCAATTGTTCCATTTGTAATCCACATCTTTGCACCGTTGAGGAGGTAATGGTCACCCATATCCTCTGCCTTGGTAATCATGTCACCCGGATTGGAACCATAGTCAGGTTCAGTCAGGCCAAAGCAACCAATCCATTCTCCTGAAGTCATCTTTGGAAGGTAGTGATTCTTTTGTTCTTCACTGCCAAAGTCCCAGATAGGATACATTGCAAGAGAGCCTTGAACAGATGCGAACGAGCGAAGCCCAGAATCACCGCGTTCGAGTTCTTGACAGATGAGTCCGTAAGCGACATAGGAGAGTCCAGGGCATCCATAACCCTTGAGCGGTGCTCCAAGAACACCCATTTCACCGAGAGCAACTCGCCATTCATCGAGGAAAATGCCTTCTTCGCAAGCATGTTCAATCTTTGGAATAACCTCTTCATCGACCCACTCACGCACAAGGTCGCGAATCATGATTTCTTCTTCAGTGAGCAAGGATTCGATGTCGTAAAAATCGATGGCTTCGAAAGGTTCCATTCAGTTCCCTCGTTTCGTGGGAGTCGATACAACTCATGAACCTTAGCACAAGAACAGGTTGTTCATTCTTCTCATTCTTTCTTTTCAAAGCCACGCAGTTGCCTGTATTTTCGTTGCAAATACGAACTGTTCATGAAAATCAGTCCGATGATGACACCTGGTACCGAGACGGCCACAGCAGCAAACACAATGGTCTCCATAATGCCCAAACTTTCCCGACTTTCGACTGGAAAAATATCGATGATGAGTCCTTCATTGGTAATCATCCAACCATCATCTTCGCCGGTTTCCCACATCAGTGCGATGCGTTGACCAGCAACTTCTGGATCGTGGCCCGTAATGGCTTGAGCTTCAATGTGCATGTACACCTCATCGAGGCTGGTTTTGTAACGAACGGACTCCATGGGCGCAAGATGTACGAGAGATGTACCATCGTAACCTCTGCTTGTTGCGATGAAATCGGTGGATCCTTGCAGCAGTTCGAGGACCTTTGCAGTGGTTGATTGAGAGGCGTCCTCGATGTCAAGAACGATGGAAACATGAACTCTGCCGCTACCAAAGGCGACACATTTTCGATATGTCGGGTCGGGACAGTCAGCTGCCATCCAGGTGTAACCCGAGGTGTTATCCAACCATGTCACTTCGCGAGTACGATCGATGACTGCGATTCCATCATTCAGTGTTGAGACTACGCACAGGTTGTGCTCAATGTGACACGCAATGTCGGTGATTGCTGAATCCATTGCTCCTTCGAGTTGTGACATACCCTCGCCCTCATTGAAGCTGTAGATGTTGCCATTTTTTGCACCAAAGAAAGCAAGATCTCCACCGGCACGCCAAGAGACTGCTGTCAGTTCAATGCTACCTACTTTCCCTGCTCCATTCACAGCCTGAATGCTGTTGTCGCTCAG
Source organism: Candidatus Poseidoniaceae archaeon (assembly GCA_049594755.1). Lineage (GTDB taxonomy): Archaea > Thermoplasmatota > Poseidoniia > Poseidoniales > Poseidoniaceae > MGIIa-L2. The sequence goes on along the minus strand of JBMYJV010000044.1, from coordinate 6,898 downwards.
GGTGTAGCGAAGTGCAGCACCAAGGTCGCCTGCAATGAGTGCAGTTTGCCCATTTGGATGCCAAGAAACGTCATTGAATCGAGCAGAGCGGCTGCTATCGATGTTCTGATCTTGACTTCTATCGCCCGGAGCGGACGCTGAAATCATGTGAATGTAACCATCGTCGCCGACCAAGAGGATGCTTTCTTTGTCCGGTGAAACCTCTCCTGTTCGAATGTTCAATCCTTGCTCATCCAAAGGATTCTCGTTCTCGAAACCGACTTCTGATGCACTTACAAGAGGCACAAGAAGGAGCAGCAACAGAATGAATGACGTTTTGGTGCGCATAGTTGGCCCACACAATCGTACAGAAAAACCCCTCTCTTGGGGTGGCTTCTTCTTCGCGAGCCTTATGAGGGTCATGTCAATGGACCAACATGGAGCGATTCGCAGTCAAAAGAGGCGTTGAAAAATCAATCGGTGGAAATGCAGGACTAGCCAAGTTGGCAGCACAACATTTTGAGAATGTTCAGGCCAATGCAGAAGGAGAATTCCAAGCATCCTTTGGCCTCCTCTCCAATATTTCTGGTTGTTATACTGATCAAGGAAAATTGCAAGTCGATGTGGTCCAGTTGAAGGGACCCGATCTTGAGGCGTTCTTGTCTGCTGATGGTGGCCGAGAACAAGCGATGGAGAGTCGCCGACGATGGTCTTCCTTCCTCGACGAGGCAACGGGTTACACTGCCAAACAACGCGGTGACAAGGCAAAAGAAGACGCCAAGAAATTCTCCAAGGCAAAATCGGCCATCAAGATGATTCGAAAATCGATCGAGATGAGCACGACAGTTACCCAAGAAACCATCGACACGGCTGAATCGATGATTGCTGAAATCGAAGGCATGATTGAGCGCGGTGAAGCTCCTTCAGAAGGTAAGGTCAAGAAATTGAGCGAGCTTGTTTGAGGTGTTGATGTGGAATTGGATGCCAGTCTCGCACCTTTCGAGGAGCGGTATGAACGCATCAAAGAACTCTCTGATGAGAACCGAAAGCGCCTCTATCTCATGATTGGTGACGTAGAAGAAAGCGTCGGCATCGAGCACATCGTTGATTGTCTAGCTGATGACACGTCAATGGCTGGTGATGGTGTTTTGCGATGTTATGTGGGTTTTGAACCAAGTGGGAAGGCACACATTGGTTGGAAGGTCCTATCTCTTCAATTGAAGCGAATGCTAGAAGCTGACGCGAATGTTCTAATTTTCTTAGCCGATTGGCACGCATGGGTGAACGACAAATTTGGCGGCAATATGGAAGACATACAGAAGACTGCTGTCTACATGGAAGAAACATTCCGTGCACTTCTTGGTTACCCTGAAGAAGGAGACGGACCTGGCCAACTTCGCTTTTATTGGGCGAGTCAGCTCATGGATTCTGGAGATTATTGGGCACGAGTTCTTCGATGTTCAAAAGGAGCCACACTTCCAATGGTACGTAAAACGTTCACGATCATGGGACGCGATGAGGCATCGTCGGACCACGACCTGTCGAAATTCTACTATCCTGCCATGCAGGCAGCTGATATCTTCGAGTTGAACATCGATGTTGCGATCGGTGGTATGGACCAGCGAAAAGCACACATGTTTATGCGGGATATGGCTTCAAAGTGGAACTGGAAGAAAGCAACGTGTCTTCACACACCAATTTTGTCTTCTCTGAAAGCATCAGGTGTTCGAATGGATTCGTTCGATCACAAAATGAGCAAGTCCGATCCAAATGGAGCACTACTGCTCCACGACACGCTTGAAGTGGTTCAGAAGAAGATGAGGAAAGCATATCTCGATCCAGAAGATGAGCAGTCACCTGTTTACGAACTCGCAGAACATGTCGTCTTGCCAGAGTTCGGTCACATTCAGGTCACTCCAAATCCCAAATTTGGAGAACCAAGCACTTGGAAGGACTTGGCTTCGTTCAAAGCAGCAGTCATGGATGGAACGCTGCATCCGTTTGATGCGAAGATGGGCGTCGCAGCGGGAGTCGCCGCAGGTTTGTCATCCATCGCTGAGCATTTTGAAGCCAATCCAGAGGCATACGAGACCATGCTGAAGATCACATCATGAGACTTCTTGGATGCTCAAAGCACGGACCTGTAAGATTCGACGTGTGTCTTTGATGAAATTACGATCTGGAATAGGGTCGATGTACACGACTCCGTTGATTCGTATGATTTCGCCGGGTTGGTGTCTGTCAACGTACTCATCATCGACAATAATCTGAATCGGTTGTTCGCTCTGACCTGTTGCATCATGAACGTTGAGGTACTGAATGTCTTGGTAAAACGAACCCTCTGCGGTGAGTTGAAGCAGTGATTCGAGACGCTTGTACAGGCTGTACGAGACTTGACCTTCCAACGCTTTTTCTGCATCTTCAAGACACACCCTGCAAGGCCCGCGTGGACGTTTTCGTTCTCGGGCGACACGTTGCTTTACTTCCTCTCGATGTCCACATGCAATGCATGTGTAGAGCGCCTTCTTAAGGTAGCCAATTCTTGGACCAACATCGTGAATCTTAACAATCAAACTGACCAGTTCACCTCTGTCGCGCATCCGAAGGCTCGAAACAGTTCTCAATTTCTCATCAGGGAATAGGATAGGGCGAAGAACACAGCGCACATCGGTGTATTCTGCACCCATTGAACGCAAAACTTCGTTCGCTTGCTCAACAGTTTCCTCGGGGAATTCATTGAACCGGAGGCTGAGCAAGTCATCGTCATCGATGTCTGCATAATCAACAAGAAAGGAGAAGATCGGTTCTTCCATTGCGGTGATTCCTTTGAGGTTTTCAAAATCCTCAGCATGCTTCCGCTGGAAGAGTTCTCTCCAGTGGTTCAGAGTATCTGCAAGTTCACTTGGTGGGCCTGGTATGTGACGTTCGTCGGACATGGAGTTTCTCGTGTCCAAAGACGGCCTGTAAAGGTTCCCATTTTCTTTCAATTCTCATAAAGAATTCATAGCGGCTGAAAGCCAATCTTCATGAATCGAACCTTGCTCGGAGATTTGATAGAGATGTCCACAATCATTGTATTGGTCAAGCAAGTTCCAGACACGAACGCAAAAATCGCTGTGCAAGGAGGTCGTGTCGACCTTTCCACAGTCAAGATGGAAATGAGTCCATACGATGGATTTGCTATCGAGACAGCACTTCGCCACAAGGAAGCAACTGGCGGAACAGTCACGGCGCTCACAGTTGGTGCTGCAGGGACTGAGAAGATTCTCAAAGATGCCAAAGCAATGGGTGTCGATAACATCGTTCGGGTTTGGGACGATTCATGGTCCGAACTCGATTCGAACGCACTGCAAACCGTTCTCAAAGAATCCATTGAATCGCTTGGTGGCACCGCTGTGTACTGCGGCAAGTCAGCTGCTGATACTGGTGCTGGATCAACCGGTCCCGGGCTTGCTGAGCGCCTTGGTTGGGCAAATGCATCCAACGTTATTGGTGCTGAATTTGGAGATGCAGTGACCGTCTCTATGCCAGTTGAAGCAGGAGTTGCGAAGGTCAGCGTACCCCTTCCAGCCGTCATCTCCTGTGACAAGGGGGATTTCAAGCCACGAAAGGCCAACGTCAAAGGGATCATGATGGCGAAGAAAGCACAAGTCGAGCTCATGACTGCTAGTGCTCCTGCATCAACGGTTGTTGTAGCAAGTCATTCCATGCCTGCAGCGAAACCTGCTGGTAAGACCTTCGAAGGTGGGTCAAGCGCTTCGCAAGTTGTTCAATTGCTTCGTGACGAAGCCAACGTACTATGAGGTGAAAAAGATGACAAACAAGATTGTAATTGCTGAACTAACAAAAGGAACCGTCAATGCATCGACTGCAGAACTTGTTTCTGCTGCGCAAGCCATGGGTGGAGACGTCACGGTTGTCGTTCCTTGCACGGACGCTTCAATGGCAGATGCTGTCTCAGGTTACGATGGTGTATCGAAGATTATTGCCGTCAAATCCGATGTTTTCGCTGGAAACGACAGCAGCGGATGGGCAAGCGCACTCGACAGCGCCATGCCGGCAGGTACCGTTCTTTTCCTCGCAAGTGCTCGAAGCAAAGACATAGCATCTCGTCTTGCAGCACGACGTGGCCTTTCCGTTGTTCAAGACGTTGTATCCATCGACGGCAACAACTTGACGTCACCGATTTATTCTGGAAAGGCAAATCAAACAGTCACTGTTAACGGTGATGCTGTTGTTTCAGTTCGAGCGAACGTCTTCTCTGGCGTTGGTTCTGGATCATCCAACGAAGTCTCCGTTGTCGATGCATCCGGTGACGTGAAGACTGCGGTTCAAGACGTCATGGCACGAGCAAGTGCTCGACTTGACGTCTCAGAAGCGAACATCATCATTTCCGGAGGACGTGGCATGGGCTCACCAGCCAACTTCTCCCATCTTGAGGCAGTCGCAGATACCATTGGTGCCGCAGTGGGTGCATCACGTGCAGCGGTTGACACATGGGAAGAGATTCCTCACTCAATGCAAGTCGGACAAACAGGAAAAACCGTCAATCCGAATCTCTACATCGCTGTCGGAATTTCAGGAGCCATTCAACATCTTGCAGGTATGCGTTCCTCCAAGTACATCGTAGCCATCAACAAGGATGCTGATGCACCAATCTTCCAGCATGCTGATTACGGCATTGTAGCAACCTGGGAAGAAGCTCTGCCTGTCTTCCAAGACGCTCTTTCAAATCTGCTTGGTTAAGCGTACTTTCCGAATGTGTAAACTCCGGATTCACCGGCACCATCGCCTACGAATGGGTTGGTGGCTTTCTCATGTCCAATGGTTGTAAGTGGTCCATGTCCCGGATGGACGATGGTTTCAGGGTCAAGCGGCCACAATTTCGTTCGAATGCTGTTCGATAAAACGTTGAAATCTCCTCCCGTGTTTTCCAAATCGGTTCGACCAACTGATCCAGCAAACAACGTATCGCCTACGAATAAATGATCGGCATCATCCTCGACAATGAGGCGAAGGCAGCAACCACCAAGTGTGTGCCCTGGTGTATGTAGAATTTCAAAATCAATGGAGCCCAACGAGAGGATTTGATCATCCGCAATGTCGTGATCTGCTACAGCAGGTTCAGGCAACGAAATTCCGTAACGGACCGCTGCTTTCTTCGCAAGCGTTTGCAAGAACGTATCCTCTGGGTGCAAATACCATTCAACATCGAAGTGTTGCTTCAATGTGGGGATATGTCCACTGTGGTCGAAATGAGCATGCGTGTTGAGAAGTGCGACAACCTTTCGTTCGATGTTTTTGGTTTCCTCCAACGTGTGTGTTGACCAGTGAGGGCCAGTTCCAGTGCAGGATTCAATCCAATCGATGAGTCGTTGTGGCTCATCACCACCATCTATAATGACGGTGTCTCCGGTTGCAGAATCGGTGACAACGGAGCATCGCATTTGCAATGGTCCAACCAAGAAGTTCTCAATCAGGGGGGTGCGAACGCCCATGGTGTACCCAACGACTTCTCCTTCATGAGCCTGAGGATTCAATCGTAATCTGAAGCGAATCCGAGGTCATGCCCCCTTCAGAATCGAACACTCTCAGCTCAAACTGATGAATGCCTGGTGAAAGTTTCACACGTACCTTGGCCTCTGTCGAGATCTCACGGCCGGTCCCATCCAACCATGACCATGACTCGATTCGGTCCTGTGGATCTGAAGATTGCGAACCATCCAACGTTACAATAGCAGTTTCAGCATCATGTAGGCGAATGGCTTGGTTCTCTCCAGCATTTGCTTTTGGAGGGATGACCTCGTCAGCATCTTCATGCAGAAATTGAAGCAAATCCTCGAGGTCGTCCTCTGTATCATCGACTGATTGATAAGAAATCTCTTCGTTCATCGCAGCCGTGAGCGAATCAAGACCAATCTCGAGTTCCTGCATGCTCTGGTTGTAGGATTGCTGCTCTTCATCTGAAAGGAGATTCGTAAAGTCATCTACATTTCTATAGACAATTTCTGGATTGGTTTCCACCTCGACCATCTCTTCTTCAAACCACCCTTGAAGAAACGATGGATCGACTTCAATTCGTTCTTGATTCACATCGCAAATACCAACAGGTTCAGCTCCAGTCCAGTCGTTTTGATCTTCGCCAAAGAATGCCATACGACCTGATTCATCAATCTCCACACCTTCGACCATACCTTTGTGTTCAATTTGCCAAACGATGTTCTTGGTTTCAATATTGAATCCATAGATGTAAAACCATGTCCCAATAATGAGGGTTGATTCATTCAAGTTGAGAGATTGAATTGGATAATTGAACGACATTAAATCATCAAGATCTTGATTGTTCAATGAGAGTAAATCACCATTATCCAATCCCAAGTACAGGCTTGATGCATCTGCCGCAGTTGCTTTCACACGTCCGTTCAACTCTCGACGATGGAGCAAGTCCTCATTCGAATAAATTTCCAACTCTAGGGCTTCTTCTTCACCAGGAACGAGTGCGTGTCCTTCTCGTGCGACAAACCATGTTTGGCCTGCACCTGCTCCAGCAGCAACGATGTCTTCTCCAATATCTCCACGTTGCATTCGTTGGAAGACAATGTTGAGTTGTTCATCTGTTTTTGCAACGGTTTGGTTTTCGAGAATTAAGAATACTGAGTCATTGCTCGCCGCAAAGGAACGAACATCTCTCTGAACCATGCTGTACTCCTGTCCATCCAATGTGTATTGGCGGAGTGTGCCAATTCCATCGAGTGCAAGGATTTGCTTACCAACGGACAACTGTGCTCCTCCTGCATCGAATTCGGATGTCCAAATCTCTTCAGCATCCATCGAATAGACGTGCAATCCATTGGTCTCATCCAAGATGACAATCTTGTTTGTGCTCCACGCAAGATCAACAATTTTTGAGTTGACATGA
>JBMYJV010000043.1:0-8851 GCA_049594755.1 Candidatus Poseidoniaceae archaeon | reverse complement strand
TTGACCCACTCGCCCCAACAAATACAGAGACGCTGCGAGGGCTTCAACAGTTGACAGTTTTCCAGGCTTCCCCCAATTCACTGGATTTGCTGCCAAAAGCAATGGCAACATGCGAGGTTGCAATCGTGTACGACGCATGACGTGTTCAACGGATTCTTCAATTTGTGCCCAAGAGCAATCGAGTCCAACCAATGCGCCATGTGCGTCAAAGATTTCGCGATCTTCAGGCCCTAGGACTTTACCGCAAAGTGGCTCTAGAATGATTCCTTTTTTCGGAAGCCGCCTGAAATCCTTGTGCAATCGCAGCAATTCATCCTTTGATGCACGCACGGCTGTATTCTTTTTTGGGTCGTCTTGTGCAAGCCAAATTGCATGAACAGGAATGTCCATACACTCACCGTAAATCTTTGAGATAGTCTCCGATGGTCATCCCACGACTGTTCGAGGATTGGCCGATCATCGATTGGTGATCGCTGCTTGCTTCAACCATCAACTCAATGCCAAGTATCATCTCAAACTTCTTGATGACAGAATCAGCAGGAGGTTTGCCCGATTCTGCTGATTTAATCACATTGACAGTTTCAGCCATCCGTTGACCCAACTGAGCCTGAGTCCAACCTTTGTTTTCACGAGCGGTTAGAATCAATTTAGCAAAATTGTCCGCTAATTCTTTTTCCTGCTTGCTCATGATGTTGTTCTTGTTAAAACGCCGTTGGTTCTGCTTTCCAGCGGGCCGTCGCCGTGCTTGCGCCAAGCCTGGAGCCTCTTGTTTTGGTTCGAGATTCATTTGCCCTATGCATCTCTGGCAAATCGCCAACATCGCTTTGTTGACACGATGCTCTCGAGTCGATACCTTTGTCGCGCCACACAATTCGCAATCGCCCATCGTATCCCCATGGATTGCTCACATCGACAATTGATGAACCCTTCGCTGTTGTCTCAGAAAACAAACGATGAGTTGATACACTGCTGGCTCAAGGAAGAGTTGATTGCGATGGGCACGGATGTGGACCGAAATTCAGACTCTGTGAACAATCACAGAGACGATGACTTCCAGAAACTTGAGACAGAGTTTCGACGTTTGCAAGAAAAAACACAAGAGTTGATCAGCGAAAGAACGCACATCGAATCCGAACTTCGCAACGTCAAAAAACAAGCAGGTCGGCTGGAAGAAGAAGTACGCCACCTGCGTGCACCTCCACTCATCGTCGGAACGTTACAAGATGTACTGGATCCTGAACGAGCCATTGTTCGTTCTTCCAATGGTACGGTGTTCCAAGTATCCCTTAACCAACGAATCGAACCTGACCTCCTCAAGCCAGGTACTCGGGTCGCACTCAACCAAGATACGCTCTCACTCGTTGAGGTTCTTCATGATGCATGGGATCCAATCGTTAGTGGCTCAGAGATGGTTGAAAAACCAGATATCACGTACGACATGGTCGCTGGTTTGGATGATGAAATCCTATCGGTACGAGAAGCGATTGAACTGCCTCTTACCAAACCTCAATTATTCACAAAAGTTGGCATTAAACCTCCAAAGGGCGTTTTGCTTGTTGGCCCTCCGGGCTGTGGAAAGACCTTGTTAGCTAAGGCGGTTGCTCATCATACGAATGCGACGTTCATTCGAATGGTCGGCTCAGAACTCGCTCAGAAATACATCGGTGAAGGAGGTCGTCTTGTGCGCGAATTGTTTTCACTGGCAAAGGATAAATCTCCTTCCATCATTTTCCTTGACGAAATTGACGCCATAGGAGCAAAGCGATTGGATGGCTCAACCAGTGGTGACCGAGAAGTTCAACGCACGCTCATGCAACTTCTAGCAGAATTGGATGGCTTTGATGAATTGGAGCATGTGAAGATCATTGCTGCGACCAACCGCCCTGATATTCTCGATGATGCACTCCTCCGTCCTGGTCGATTTGATCGAATCATCGAAATCCCAATACCAGAAGAAGATTCACGTCATGCAATACTCAGTTTACATTTGTCGAATATGAACACCAAGGGCGTTCGTTTGAAGGCAGTTGCACGAGCTACCACTGGATTCAGCGGGGCTGAGTTGAAGGCAACCTGCGTCGAAGCCGGTATGATTGCCATTCGATCTGACCGAGATACCGTACTTCACTCAGATGTTATGCAAGCCATTGAACGATTGAACAAGAAGAAGTCGCAATCTGGCAGCATGTCCTCCCCAGAAGGATTGTACGGGTGAATGTTCAAAGTCCGACGTGAGAACCACACGCCATGTCCAAAGCCATTGTTGAATGTGTTCCGAACATCTCCGAAGGTCGAGATTTAGACAAAGTCAACCGCATCGTAGATGCAGCACGAATTGACGGTGTCAAGATTCTTGGTGTTGAACCAGATCCAGACTATAACCGTACTGTCATCACCTTTGCAGGCACGATTCAGGAAGTAGAGAATGCTGCCATTTTACTGATTGAAAAGGCCATTGATGAAATCGATATGCGGATGCATTCTGGAGAGCATCCTCGCATGGGATGCGTCGATGTTTGTCCATTTATTCCAATTTCAAATGCTACAATGGATGATTGTGTCGAAGTTGCAATTCGAGTAGCAAAGAAAATTGCACAATCCAATGTACCTGTCTTTCTGTATGGTTTTGCATCATCTTCAGACGAACGAACCTTGCTGTCTACCCTGAGAAAAGGCGAGTACGAAGGATTGCCTGCTCGTTTTAATGACTCTACAGAATTGCATGGTGATGCGACAAGACTCCCTGATTTTGGTTCAAATCAATGGGATGAAACTTCGCAAAAGAGTGGAGGAATTACGATCGGTGCTCGCGATATTCTTCTTGCTTACAACGTCAACATTGTCGATACTGATCCCTATGTCGCTCAGCAAATTGGATCCATTGTTCGCAGTTCTGGACGACTGATCAAATCCGCTGATGGGGAACGAAAATTCCGAACGAAAGGTCTCCTCCAACATGTACAAGGAATGGGTGTTCCTCTTGAATCACACAACATGAGTCAAGTCTCAATGAATCTACAAAATTATCGCATTACCAACCTTCATCAGGCATTCGACACGATCGATAGTTTGTGCAAAAACATGGGAAGCTCAACCAAAGGGAGTGAATTGGTGGGATTGGTACCACTCGAAGCCATGGTCGCAGCTGGTCAATGGTACGGAGGAAATGACCAGTCCGATGAGGAATGCATTGAAACAGCCATCAAACATCTTGGGTTGAACTCAATTTCATCATTCAATCCAAATGAACGTATTATCGAATGGGCCCTTAAGGAGGGAAGCCAATGACATGGGCAAATGTTTCGCTGAGAGAATTCCAAGATGCTCTTGCAAGCAGTGCGCCAACACCTGGCGGAGGATCTGCCGCTGGCGTTGCTCTTGGACAAGCTGCTGCATTAGCAGTGATGGTAAGTGACTTAACACTTGGAAACGATAGGTTCCGAGAAGGTTGGGCCATATCAGAGCAAGTGAAGGCTATCGCCATTCCAATGTTGGAAGAAGGTCTGAATCTCGCCACCGAAGACAGTGAAGCGTTCGACGCAGTGGTTGACTCGTTCAAGTTGCCCAAAGATACGGATCAACTCAAATCTGAACGAAGGGATGCAATACGATCTGCAACACTTGGTGCTGCAGAGGTACCTTATCGAACCGCTGTTTCTGCCCTTCATCTTCTCAAGTTGCTGCCTGAACTTGCAAGCCAAGGCAATCCCAATGCGGCATCTGATGTAGGTGTGGCAAGTCTCCTTGCATCTGCAGCCCTCAAAGGTGCAATTTTCAACGTTGAGATCAACCTTCAATCATTACCTGAGGATTATGGTACTGACATGCGTAAAGGTCTTCCAGATCTCATTGAGAATGGTCGGATTTATTCAAGAAAAGCCATGGATGCTGTTCGAGATCGATTATCGAACCAGTGATCCTGTTGAAATTTCACCATCAATTGTAACGAGTTTGACAACATCAGTTCCATCATCTGCCGCCAACATCATTCCTTCACTAACAACACCACGAAGTGGCCTTGGTTTGAGGTTCGCAACAAAGACAACCGATTTGTTCACCAAATCTTCTGCCGAATAATATGCCTTGATACCGGCGCAGATTGTACGACCACTTTCACTTCCATCGTCCAAGTGAACAACATACAATCTGTCAGCGTTGGGATGATCTTGAACGGATAGGATCTTTCCGACTCTTAGTTCTACTTTCATGAAGGTATCAAAGTCGAGATATTCAATACCTTCTGGTGTTTCTTTCTCCATATTTTTCTTCTCCTTTTTGCCACCCTTGACTGCGTGGGTGATGTTTTGTGAATCTGTATCTTCTTCAACGAGTGATTGTTCCTCGCTAACAATTTCTTCCACGTCCAATCGCTTGAAGAGTGGCTCATAATCTTGCGTTGGTGATTGAACTGGCACGGACCAATCGATTGCATCATTCCAATGCATCTCTTCCAGAGCATTCTCGATACCCAACATGTTCCAAAGTTTTCGAGCACTAAATGGTAAGAATGGTTCGGTTACAATGGCAAGATAACGGCAAATTCTCCAGCCCATGGCGAGTGATGAAAGGGCCTCTGTTCGACCTTCAGCATCGATATCGGTTTTGAGATGCTTCCATGGCATGGATGATTGGAGGAGTTGGTTTCCATGCTGTGCTGCAGTCATCGCAGTTCGCAATGCTTCTTTGTATCGGTGACGCTGAAGAGAGTCAGTCATCGATGTGTGAAGATCGTCAAGTGTTTTGCAAAGATCTTCGTAATACGTGATATCGTTGAAAGATGGGAGTGGTTCACCGCCTGGGGTGTCAGGCAAACGAGCAGAGAGGGAGAGAACGCGATTGGCAAAATTGCCATAGGTGGCGATGAGTTCGTTGTTGATTCGATCAACGAATTCATTCCATGTAAAGTCTGTATCATGCGATTCCGGCATATTGATGCTGAGATAGTATCGCAACGTATCCGGATCAAATCGCTCCAAGAAGGAAGGGAGCCAGATCGCATGTTTTCTAGATTTTGAAAACTGTCCGCCAGCCAGCATGAGGTATTCCATTGCAGGAACATTGTCTTCTATACGAAGATCGCCAGAGTCTGGAAGATCGACAGGTTCTTCTGCAGTTTTTCCTTTCCGTGCATGGTTAAGACCCATGAGGATTGCAGGCCAGATGACAGTATGGAATGGAACGTTGTCCTTACCGAGGAAGTAATAATGACGTTGTTCCGAGTCTTCACTCTCGAGCCACCACTGTTCCCAATTGGAACCGTCACCATGTATTTCAGACCAAATCTGTGAACATGTAAGGTAGCCTTGTACGGCTTCAAACCAGACATAGATGCATTTGCCATCCCAATCCGAACCTTCGAGTGGGACCTTAATTCCCCATTCGAGATCCCGAGTAACAGCTCTTGGTCGCAATCCCATGTCGAGCCATTGCTTTGTCATTGCACGTACGTTGGGCTTCCAAACAGCATGGTTGTTTTCAGCATGTTGTTCAAGGGCTTTTTGGAACAAATCAAGTCGATAGAATAGGTGGTCTGTATCACGAATTTCAACCTTCAATTCAGGATTCATCTTGGAAACAGGATTCTTGAGTTCTGACGATTCATACGTTGCTCCACAAGTGTCGCACTGGTCTCCACGTGCACCATCGGCACCACATGATGGACAGGTCCCCTCAATGTATCGATCGGGGAGGAAACGTCCACCACCATCTGGATGGACTTCGTAATATTGCTGCATGGTTCTTTTTTCAAAGAATCCAGCATTGTAAAGTAGACGGAAATTCTCCTGGACTTTTTCTTTATGTCTTGAATCACTGGTTCGGTTGAACAACGAACCGCCATAATCTATGCCTCTCGAATCAACGTTTGGCATCCAGGTACATCCCAAATCAAGTAGGGCTTTTGTGTTAATTGCATGATATTCGTCGACCACATCTTGTGGAGAAACACCATCCCGTTCTGCAGTCACTGTGATCGGTGTACCATGTTCATCTGAACCGGATACCATCAGTACTTTGTTGCCACGAGCACGCTCAAATCGAGCATGGATATCAGGAGGGAGGTAGCATCCAGCAACGTGACCCAGATGCAGTGGCCCATTCGCGTATGGCCATGCAACGCACACAAGAACGTGGTCACCATCGGCCATAAACACCGGTAACAGGCATTGATTTTCAAACCAACCCTTTTGTTCCATCAAAAACAACATTTTCAAGAAGCAGAAGTTCTTGGCAAGCATATCCGACGGACAGGAGTTCACGTTCATCATGAACCTCACATTACTCATTTTTTACACCGTTCTCGCGCTTGGCGTATCGTTTCTCTGCTCAATCCTTGAAGCAGTTGTACTCTCCATTCCGAACACACAAGTCGCCGTATGGGAGAAGGATGGAAACCGACGCGGACAGTTATGGGCGAAACTGAAAGCAGATGATGCAGTAAAGCCTCTTACTGCTATACTTACGCTCAACACGATCGCACACACCATGGGTGCTGCTGGTGTAGGTTCCGAGGTACAAAATCAGTTTGGGAATGAATACCTCACGATTGCATCCGTGATCCTAACCCTGGCTGTACTCTTCCTCTCAGAAATTATTCCAAAGACACTTGGAACCGCTTATTGGCGGCAACTCTCTTTGATCACAGGTCTTATTTTGAATTCAATTACCATAGCATTGTTCTTCATCATCGCACCGATTCAATGGATGAAGAAGATTCTTCCAAGTGCTGATGGACAATTGGTTACGAGAGATGACTTGGTTGCGCTTGCTGACCTTGGTGAGGAAGAAGGCGCATTAATGGAAGATGAAGAAACGGTGATACACAACTTATTGCGACTTCGTGAAATCCCAATCACAGAGGTCATGACACCTCGAGTTGTCGTTACTGCCTTGCAGCATGACATGACGATCCGCCAGGTATTGGATGAATATCCTGTCCTTCGATTTTCACGTATGCCGGTGTTTTCCGAATCGATTGATGATGTCCAAGGAGTGGTCATTCGATCTGAATTGTTACTCGCAGCGAGCAGGGACGAATGGAATCGTGGCGTATCAGAATTCATGAAGCCTGTGGAATTCCTAACAACCAAGCAAAGCGTCGATGTAGCGCTTGATATGTTGCTTGAGCGACGCCAACAATTTGCAGTGGTTCAAGATGAATTCGGAGGAACATCAGGTATTTTGACGATGGAGGATGTTCTAGAAACTCTGCTGGGCGAAGAAATCGTTGACGAACTGGATGAAGTCGATGATATGCGAGAACTCGCTCGTGAACAAGCAAGTTTAGCTGAAGAAGAGTGAGTGTTCTTCAAGCCATGTTCGAATGATTTCATTACGAACTTCGTTTTCTTGTTCGTAGGAATGTTTGAGTTCTTCGACAATGTGATAGGCGAACTTCGATTCTGCGTTTGCGTGAACGTTAATCAAGAGTTGCGCATGTTTGAGGCCAAGTGTTGCATCGTGCTTCGCTTGAATGAGGATCGTGGGGCATTGAGGCAAGCCCCATTCAGGTGTCCGTAAGAACTCAATTGATGGTACATGGTATCGAGGTGGATTGAGTCGATTGTAATACCTTAGCAACCGACGCATCATGGGACGTTGCAATTTCTTTGGAATTTTGAGATAATCGCATGTTTGATTGTTGATGTATTCATAGGAAGTAACTGGTGATTCAAGTATCACGCCTTGAGCATACTTCGAAGTCTTCAGTTCTTGACGCAAAATGCGCTGAGCGACAAATCCCCCTAGGCTATGTCCGTGAACTAGAAATCCATTCTTGAGCCATCCGCGATGCTCAAAGTGAATTAACACACGCTCAAAATCATGACATACATGCATAGCAGCCCAATGAGGTACACGTTTGTTTCCACCATGTGCCCGCATTTCGAACAAGACGCAATTGTATCCTAGCTCGTGAAACAATGCACTTCTTCCGATCATATTCGATGCACGAGAATTCCAACCGTGAATAAAAATGGCGAGCGGTTTGTTTGGATTCCAATCTTGCCTCAGCCAACGTACTGGATAGCCTTGAACCTCTATGGATTCCCATTCCCAACCAGTAGGCGCTTCAACATCGTCTCGGATGGTTGGCAGTCGTAACATGAATCCAAGGCAGAGAGCGAACCACATGTCGATGAGAGTAATTGGTGCAAGAAGCACGATGTAGAGCGTGTTTGATGATACGATGAGTCCTATTGCGATAAGTATCCAAGCAAATGCATGGACAAAAAACGCTGAAAAGCGGTGCGAAGGCATGGGGATAGAATCCTTCAGTCTTCTGATGTTTCATCAGATGGTTCAGCTGAGTCATCTGAATCATTTTTTTCCGATGCTTTTTCTTCACGGACTTTCGCACGCTCTTCGACACGCTTGGCGTATTTTTCTCCGAATTGACTCATGCTCTCAAGTCGTGCACGGAATCCAGAGGTGGCCTTCTCTTCAGGCACATATCGTACGAGGTAAGCTCCGAACATGAGATCGAAGAGACCTTGGTCGAGTTCACTGTTGCGGGAGAATTGCCAATTCACAATCCAAAGTACCATCAGAACAGATCCAACGGATGTCATGACGATAGGTGCCGTACCGCCGCCAGAAATTTGACCAACTTGAACGAACACCATGATGAAACCAATCAGAGCAAGAAGACCGATGTTGTTCACAAACAAACTGTGCAAGAACAGAGGTTTGGAGCCGTCACCACGAATGTATCGAGTCGAAGACGTGTATTGTCCGAGGTTACGGCCAGTGTAAATTGGCAAGAAGATTGCGTTAAAGAAGAGAACGACAATCGCTACAAGGAACAAAATGGTTGTTTCCAAACCACCACTTGAACCACCTGTCAATGCTGACA